>JACPTJ010000196.1 GCA_016192835.1 Betaproteobacteria bacterium | reverse complement strand
CACCGCGATGGCGAGCAGCAAACCGGCGACATAGAGTTCCAGGGAGTTCGCGCCCTGCTTGAGCAGCACGCCGCTGCGCGCCACCTCCAGGAGACTTTGGAGCGTGGCGGAAAGCGGCGCCCAGAACGCGCCCGAAGTCAGATGGCCGGCTACCTCCCACGCGACCGCCCCGAGCGCGAGGCTCGCGGCTGTCGTCGCATACCGCAACCCGTTCTTCTGCTGTTGCATTACTTCTTGTTGACCAGCGCGTAGCCATCGCGCCAGATGGTGGGGTCGACCAGGCGCTCGTAACTCGCCGGCGACTTGTCGGCCTTGATGTTGCCGACCGCCTTCTGCACCTTGCTCACCACCTCGATGTTCTTCCGGCCGAGCCCGTCTTTGTCGCGCGGCCAGAATTCCATGTCGACGTACACTTTCAGCGCCTTCTCCGCGAAATCGGCAGTGCGCCCGGTAGGCGCCGCGTGCTGCGCGACCTTGGCGAAGTTGGCCGGGTTGCGCATGAAGCGTTCCGCATCGATCAGCGCCGCCACGATGCGCACGTAGGCGTCCCGATTCTGCGCGAGACGGTCCTGATGCGCCACCAGAAACAGATAATGGTCGATTGGGCGTGAGTCCTTCTGCATGACGACCGTCTTGAGCGCCTTCTTGCTCTCGGCCTCGATCACGGGAACGTCGTCGATGTGCAGCACGCCGAACTTGAGCTGGCCCGCGACCATCGCCGCACCCACGTTGGAGCTCAACGCCACCTGCTGGACATCATCGATTTTCATCTTGCAGGCCACCAGCATGGTCCGCAGCGCAATCGAGCGCGCGCCGCCCACCGAGTCCACGCCGACCGCCGCCCCCTTGAGGCTGTCGCAGTTGGCCTGCGGGTCGGTCGAACCGATCAACCAGTCAGGATGCTCCATGCCCCAGATGCCGACCAGCTTCACATCAGTGTTGGAAACCTGGCTGATGATCAGCGGCGAGGGCGACAACGAGACTGCGATCTCTCCCGACGCGACGGCCCGCGAGGCGGCCGCGCCGGTCTCGAAAGCGCGCACCGTCACATCGACCCCGCGCTTCTTGAAAAAACCCTCTTTCCGCGCTTCTTGAAAACACCCTCTTTATCCGCGACCTGCGCAATCGTCCCGCCGAAGACCGGCGGAATACCGGGGATGCCGAGGGTCAATTTCTGCTGCGCCGCGCAAAGCGCTGGGAACCCCGCCAACATCAACATCACGCCCAGCGCGCGAATGTTGAGGATAGCTGCAAATTTGCCGTGTATCATTTTCATTCCTCCTCCTTATAGTGAAAAACACCGGACCTGCCTACCGTTTGACGACCTCCAACTCCGCCTGCCGGGCGTCGGCCATCAGCGTGCCCCAGACGTGCTCGCGCAACTCCGCGAAACGCGCGAGCAACAGCGTAGCACGATCGCGCGGGCGCGGCAGGTCGACTGCGACGATTTCATGGACCCGGCTCGGGCGCCCTTTGAGCACCATCACGCGATCCCCCATCAGTACCGCCTCATCGATCGAGTGGGTGACGAACACCATCGTGGTCGGGCGCGCCTCCCAGATTCGCAGCATTTCGAACTGGAGGATTTCGCGTGTCTGCGCGTCGACGGCACCGAACGGCTCGTCCATCAGCAGCACGCGTGGCTCGACCGATAGCGCGCGCGCGAGCCCGCAGCGCTGCTGCATGCCGCCGGAGATCTGATAGGGATAGTAGCTCTCGAAACCGGAGAGTCCGACCAGCTCGATGAACTTCGGCACTCTTGCCGCAATTTGCGCGCGCGAGGCGCCGGCGAGCCGGAGCCCGTACGCGACGTTTTGAAACACGGTCTTCCAGGGAAACAGCCCGAAATGCTGAAACACCATCGACACGCCTTCGCGCGGGCCGTCGATGCGGCGGCCCTCCATAAGCACGTCGCCTTCGTCGAGCGGGATCAGGCCGTCCATGCAACGCAGCAGCGTGGTCTTGCCGCATCCCGACGGGCCGATAATCGCCAGCACCTCGCGCTCGCCAACGCTGAGATTGACGTCGCGAAAAACCTGCAGCGTGCCGTAGCGCTTGGCGGCGCCCCGCACCTCGATGCGCGGTTGAGACGGGATTCCGGTCATGCCGCGCTTTTTTTCGGCGCGGCGTCTTTCCTCGCCCAGTAGTCCGGCGACGCCTTCGATTTTGCCAATGCCTCCGGCGTCTCGAACCCCGGCGCCATCGATGCCGCAGTGCCGGCCATCACCTGGTGGTGCTCGATGTTGAGCAGCCGCAGCCAGCTCTGCTGGCCGTATGTGAGCCCGATCGCGCAACCCAGTTCGACGAGCTCGGGTTCGGAAAAGTGCTGGTACATGCGCTCCCAGAACGCGTCATCGGTGTCGAGCCGCCAGACGATCGCTTCGGCATAGGCGAGCGCCGCCTTTTGCCGGTCGTCGTATTTGACCGATTTTTCGAAGTTGATGAGATCGTCGTAATGCGCTTCCTGCAGCCCCTCGTTCGCACCCTTGATCGAGCGCTGGTTGCCGCAGAATTCGCAGACCACCGAGCGCGAAACGTAGACCCGGCAGAGCTCCTTCAGCGCGTGGTCGAGAACGCCGTTGCGGAAAATGTCGTGCCACGAATTGGCAAAAAACCAGAAACACGCCTTCACATGGGCGCGCACCGCGGTGCTTTCCGGCCGCGGCGTGCCTTCGCGCGCGCAGCGTTCCATCTCCGCGCGCATCGCGGCATCCATTTTTTCCAGCGGAACGTAGCTAATTCTCTGTTTAGCCATGATGCCTCCTTCAAAGAACTCCTTCCCCCTTGAGGGGGGAAGGAATCTCCTTTTCCGGCACGCCCGGCAGCTGTCCCTGCGCCGGGGTCTCGATCGCCGCGGGTTCGCGCGTGCCGTGAACGGTGTAGATATGCGGCGCGCCGCGGTTGATCTGGAGTTGAAAAATGTCGGGCCGGTTGTAGTGCCCGGCGAAATCGTGCCTGAGCTTCGTCAGCACGCCAAGCTCCAGGTTGCATTCGGCGTAAAGTATCCCCTCCTCCGCACCCATCGGGCCCGCAAGTATGCGGCTGTTCGGCGCGACGATCACGCTGCCGCCGCAGGAATCGGGATCGCGCAGGAACCTTGCGGCATCCGGCCCCACTTCGAGCTTCGCGATCATGTGCTCGTCCACCGTTCCGCATGCCGAGATCACGAACGCCTTGCTCATTTGCGCAAACGCCTGCGCGTCTATCGTGACGCGGTTGCGCAGCGGATCGCCGCTGGTCGGAAAGTGATTGGGCCAGCTCATCACGTGAATACGCGTGCTCTCCGCCGTCAGTGCAAATATCGCGAGCGGATTCGAGTTCTCGCCACAAATCAACCCGCTCATCGGGCCGAACTCGGTCTGGAATGCCCCGAACGTGTCGCCGAAGCCTCCCATGTGCACAAGGCGCTCGCCGACTGTCGGCATGATTTTCTGGTGCTTGCCGAGCAGCGTGCCGCCGGGGCCGATGTAGACCTGGGTGTTGAACATGGTGCCGATGGTGCGCGGCAGCTTCTCGCACACGCCGATCACGACATAGGCATTGGCGTCGCGCGCCGCAGCGCAGAGCAGTTCGATCTCGGGCCCCGGAATCTCGACCGAGTTCTTGAACAGTTCGACCGCAAGCTTGTTGGCGATCGCGCTGGTCGCGGCATGATGGTGATACCACACCGGATGCGCCGGGATGAAGCCTTCGGGAAAACCGATCACGCGCGCGCCATTCGCGCCGGCCTCGCGGATCAGGCGGCAGGCCTTTGCCGTCGAGCCCTCGCGGTCGAGAAATACCGACGCGGCCTGCACCGCGGCGACTTTCACCACAGGATATTGATCGCCCATGTCCTATGCCGTTGTTCCGAATTCAAACCCGCAAACCTCTCAACGCGGAGGACGCAACGGACGCTGAGGATCGCAGAGGGAAACCAGGACCAAGCATCGATCAGTCGATTCCCTCCGCGCCCCTCGGCGTCCTCGGCGTCCTCTGCGATGGGCGTTTGCTTCAGGATAATCCATCGCTGACATTCACGTTCTC
>JACPTJ010000195.1 GCA_016192835.1 Betaproteobacteria bacterium | reverse complement strand
GCGACCGAGGCCGTGGCGACATACTTCACCGCCGGGTGGCCCCCGATGACAAGTTGCGGAGGATCCTTGGGGAACAGCGTCTTGCCCTCGGGAATTGCAGACCCCGGAGGCGTGAAGGTGGTGTTGGCCCCGTACGGCGTGGTGGGCGAAGTCTGAATGCCGGTGTTGGTGTACGCCTCGTTGTCGTAACAGATGAACAGCACATCGTGCCCGCGGTACATCATGGCCGACATGGCCTGAAGGCCGATGTCCACCGTGCCGCCGTCACCCGCCATCACGATGATGTTGGGCAACTCGCCTTCCCGCTTGCCCTTGCGCAGCAGCACCTTGTAGGCTGCCTCTATCCCCGAGGCGATCGCGCCGCCATTGGTGATCTGGGCGTGCATCCAGGGCACCGTATACGGCGTGCAGAGGTAGCTGGCATTGGCCACGTACATGCAGCCGGTGGGCCCGATGAAAATGGTGTTGGGGCCGGCCGCTTTGGCCACCAGCTTGTATTGCAGCGCCGGGCCGCAGCCGGCGCAGGTCCGGTGCCCGGGCACGTAGTATTCTTCCTTGGGAACGTTGCGGATCAACTTGATCGGCGGAAGAGTCTGGGTTCTCACGGCAACCGTCATCACGGGCTCCTTTTCATATCACGCATCACGTTTTTCGAATCGTTCTAATCCTCGGCCTCGAAGCCGACCCAATACACCGTCTTCCTGGTCTTGCCTTCCTTGACGGCCTTGGACAGGATGTCGGCCATGTAATAGAAATCCTTCAGCGGCACCATTTCGCCACCCAGGCCGGCCATAAACGAGGTCGTCAGCGGCCGCTGTTGAACTTCGTATAGCGACGCGCGGACTTCGTGCAGGAGGTTGCCGCCGCGCATCGCCCCGCCGTAGGAGGTGCTGGTCTCGACCACGCCCACCGCTTTGAACTTCGACAAGGCGTCCGCCACGTCCTGTGTCGGCCACGGCCGCACGAACCGCAGCTTTACCAAACCGATTTTCACGCCCTGCTCGCGCAGATGCTTGACCGCATGACGCGCCGTCATCGTGTGGGCGCCCATGATGAAGAACGCGATCTCGGCATCTTCGGTCATGTACTCTTCCACGAAGGGAGAGATATTCCGGCCGAAAATCCGGTTGTAATCGTCAATGGCCTCCTTGATCACCGCGGGCGCATCCAGCATCGCTTGCGCCCGCTGCATGTCCATGATCGTCCCTTGGTCCGGGCGAATTTGCGGCCCGTGAGAAACGGGACGTTTGGGGTCCAGCGGGTGAGGCAGCACGTAAGGCGGCAGAAACTCGTCCACCTGGCTCTGCTCCGGAAGCACCACCTTGCCCGGGATGTGGGACACGAAATACCCGTCCTGGCAGACGAACTGGGGCAGAAGCACGCGGTGGTCCTCACCGACGCGATAGTTGATCAGGCAGTTATCGAACGCCTCCTGCGGATTCTCAGCCCATCCCATGAGCCAGCCCTGATCCCGACAGGACATGGCATCGGTGTGTTCCGACCCGAAGTCGCCCGGGGGATCCAGCGCGCGGTCGGCGATCATCATCTGCAAGGGGATACGCCCTCCCGCAATCGGAGAATAGTTTTCGAACGCATACGTGACCCCCACCCCGGAGCTTCCCGTCAGCGCGCGGGCCCCCGCCGCCGCCGCGCCGAGCACCACGGCAAGCTGGGCATGCTCGCCCTCGCCATGGACGAACTCGGCGTCCAGTTCACCGTTGGCCACCATCTTGGCCAGCTCCATCATGATCGCCGTATAGGGGCGAATCGGATACGAGCAGATGACCTCCACCTGGGCCATCTTGGCCGCTTGTGCCGAGGCTGCGCAGCCGCTCAACATCATCTCTCTTGCCATGGTTGTGTCTCCTTAGAACGGCGTCTCGAGCCGGACCACGCCGTCCGCGAAATCCAGCTCGTGGACCTTGATCAAGGCGTCAGTGGCGCACTCGTTGATGCAGATATTGCAGCCTTTGCAGTACTTGGTGTTCAGGACCACCATC
Organism: Betaproteobacteria bacterium; assembly: GCA_016192835.1. GTDB lineage: Bacteria > Pseudomonadota > Gammaproteobacteria > Burkholderiales > SG8-41 > PALSA-1004. The sequence continues at coordinate 6,583 of JACPTJ010000195.1, read as the reverse complement.
TCTCCGGCCTCGTCCAGCTGAAAACATGCATCCGGGCAAAACACGACACAGTTCATGCACAGGTCGCATTTCTCGGGCTCAAGCACCGGCCGGAATTCGCGCCAGTTGCCGGTAATCATCATGGGCTGTTCGCCTACCGGCGCCGGCGTGACGCATCCGAGAGGCACCGCTTTTTCCTTGGGGATATTGAACATCGCGTGATCTCCGTTGAACTCGATTCGGGACTAGTTAAGGGCCTGTACCACGGCCTGCTCGTGACCTTTGCGCAGGGCGTCCTGGTTCTTCACCACCGCCGCGAGGTTGTCCAGCGTTACGAGGTTCGTGCCGCGAGCCAGGGCGCCCAGGATCGGTGCCGAGATCCCCTGCCCGATGCCGAGCGAATCCACGCCGCCCTCGCTGCCTGAGAAGTCCACGGTCTGCTCGCCGCAGATCGCCTTGGCGTCGATGCAAACGATCGTGCTGAGCAGGTCCCGGTTGGGGATGAACTTCAGGATGTCCTCCGGCTTGCGGTCGGTGGCCACTACCAGCATCCCGCCTTTCTCCATGCCGCGCAGGATGTTGATACCCTTCACGATGGTTGCGTCCGCCACGATCACGATCTCGGGCTTTTCGTTCTCGTACTCGTAGCGTTCCTCGATTTCCTCGTCGCTGATGCGCGCGTACTTCCTGAGGGGAACGTTCACGCGGTCGGGAAGATCCACATAGTTGTCGAAAGCCTGGGTGAACTTGCCGTCCTTCCCCGCCGCGTTGGCCAGGCCATTGGCGATGTCCCGCCCTTCCTTGTCCTGCACCACGCCCCGCGCCCATACCGTAATCTGATGCACCTTGCTCGTCATACGACCCTCCTTTGTTGCCTCGGTATTCCCTGAGCTGCGCCCTGAAACGAACTTATAAACCGCGCCTTGAGAGTCGGTTTGATCTAGGTCAATCAACAGAGCAATTGGGTTATGGTTCGTTATCATTATGATAAGCTTAACCTTATGATCCGGGACCGCGCAGCGCCATGAAAAATGCCACCTTTCGCCAGGTGAAAGTGTTCGAAGCGGTGGCGCGGCATTTGAACTATTCGCGCGCCGCGGAAGAACTGCGCATGAGTCAGCCGGGCGTGTCGATCCATGTCAGACAACTCGAAGCGCACGCGGGGCTGCCGCTGTTCGAGCAATTGGGGAAGAGAATCTATCTGACCCCGGCCGGTCACGAAATGCTGCGCTACAGTCGCGCCATCATCCAGCAGCTCAATGAAACCGGCGAGGCGCTCGCCGCGCTAAAAGGGATCCGCGGCGGGCGGCTCGATATTGCCGTCATCAGCGCCGGTGATTATTTTTTCCCCGGCCTGCTCGCTGAATTCTGCCGCCGCCACGAACGCGTCACGGTACGGCTCACCGTCAATAACCGCGAGGAAATCGTGCACCAGCTGGAGGAGAATACGACCGATCTCGCGGTGCTGCTGCGCCCGCCCGGAAATCCCGACATGATCGCCGAAGCGTTCGCGCCGCAACCGCACGTCATCGTTGCGGCGCCCGATCACGCGCTTGCGCGCAAGCGGCATATTTCGCTGCAGGCAGTGGCGAATGAGGCGTTCATCGTGCGCGAACAGGGTTCGGACACGCGCCTCGCGATGGAAGAGTTGCTGGCAGAATGCCGCGTCAAGTTCAATGTCACGATGGAAATCAAGAGCACCGAAACCATCAAGCAGGCGGTAATCGCCGGCATGGGAATCAGCTTTCTCTCGGCCCACACCATCGGCCGGGAGCTCGAGGCCGGGCGACTCGCGTTGCTTGACGTCGAAGGCTTTCCGGTCATGCGCAAGTGGCACATCGTGCATCACAAGAACAAGCGCCTGCCGCCGGTCGCCATCGCCTTCAAGGAATTTCTGCTGCAGGAAGGAGCGGCGCTGATCGAGAAGCTGGTCGGGCGCGCCGTGCCGAAGCGCAAACTCAGAGCATGACTGAGGAGTTTTTTTTCACGCCGCACCGGCTTGAAGCGCTCCGCGCAGGCGCGCGACCAGCCCCGAAATCAGCGGCCAGAACAACAGTATCAGCGCGAGCGTGGTGAGGCTGCCCACCAGCCAGTTCGACCAGAACACGGTGAGATCGCCCTGTGCGATCAACATCGCCTGGCGGAAGGAGCTTTCGGCCGAGTCGCCCAGCACCAGCGCCAGCACCATCGGCGCCAGCGGATAATCAAGCTTCTTGAAAACGTAACCCACCGCCCCGAACACCATTATCATCCACACGTCGAGCATGTTGTTCTTGACGGTGTAGGCGCCGATCGCGCAGATCACCACGATCACTGGCGCGATGATCGGAAACGGGACGCGCAGGATGGCGGCGAACATCGGCACCATGGTGAGCACCACGATCAACCCAGCGATGTTGCCGAGGTACATGCTGGCGATCAGCCCCCACACGAAGTCCTTCTGCTCCACGAACAGCAGCGGGCCGGGCTGCAATCCCCAGATCATCAACCCACCGAGCAACACGGCGGCAGTCGGCGAGCCCGGTATGCCAAGCGTGATCATCGGCAGCAGGGCGGAGGTGCCGGCGGCGTGCGCCGCAGTCTCCGGCGCGACGACGCCTTCGAGCTGACCGGTGCCGAACTTGGCGCCCTCGCGCGACATCTGGCGCGCGACGCCGTAGCTCATGAACGAAGCCGGTGTCGCGCCACCTGGAATGATCCCCATCCAGCAGCCTATGATGCAGCTGCGGATCGATGTCGCCCAGTAACGCGGCAGCTTGGCCCAAGTCTGGAGCACGATCGCGGGGTTGATCTTGGCGCCATGACCGGAGAACGACAACCCCTCCTCCATGGAAAGCAGTATCTCGCCGATGCCGAACAGTCCGATCACCGCCACCAGGAAGTGGAACCCGGAGAGCAGCTCGGTGAAGCCGAACGTGAGCCGCAGCTGGCCGGTTACGATGTCGATGCCGACCGCCGCCATGGCAAAGCCCAGCATCATCGAGGCGATGATCTTGAACGGATTGCCCTTGCCGGTGCCGACGAAGCTGCAGAAAGTCAGCAGATACACCGCGAAGAACTCGGGCGGCCCGAACTGCAGCGCGAAATTGGCGATTAGCGGCGCGAGAAAGGTGAACATGAGGACCGCGACCAGCGCGCCCACGAACGAGGAGGTGAACGCGCCGGTCAGCGCTTCTCCCGCCCGGCCCTGCTGCGCCATGGGATAGCCGTCGAAGGTGGTCGCCACCGACCACGGCTCGCCCGGGATGTTGAACAGTATCGAGGTGATCGCGCCGCCGAACAGCGCGCCCCAGTAGATGCAGGAGAGCATGATGATGGCCGAGGTCGGCGGCATGGTGAACGTGAGCGGCAGCAGGATCGCCACCCCGTTCGCGCCGCCCAGTCCCGGCAACACGCCGATGATGACGCCGAGGATGATGCCGACAAACATCAGCGTCAGGTTGAACGGCGTCAGCGCGACCGTGAAGCCGTGAAACAGCGCGTTGAGTTCTTCCACCTTCGATGGCCCTCGCCCGTGCCTGCGCTAATAGCCGATCAGCTTCTCGAACGGGCCCTTGGGCAGGGGGATCTTGAACCACACCTCGAACAGCAGGAATGCGATCACGCTGACTGAGGGACCGACTACCGCGCTGCGCAGCCAGCTGTACTTGCCGACGATCTTCATGAACAGCCCGATGAACACGGCTGACGGAACGTAGATGCCGATCAGCTGGACCCCCAGCATATAGGCCACGGAGGGCAGCAGGATCACCAGCACCTGCCTGAACTGACCGAGCCGGACGAATACTTTCGCGTCGGATTTGAGCTTGAACAGGCCTTGCACGAACACCACCGCGCCTGAGATGCACACCAGCAATCCGGTGTAGAACGGGAAATACCCCGCCTGTGGACCGTTTTCGTCCCAGCCCGAACCGAGCCGGATGCTCTCGTAGACCACCAGCGCGCCAAGCGCGAAGATCAGCGCCGCGACGACGACATCCATGGTGACGGTGCGCACCGCACGATGCGCCGATTCGTTGTTGTTTTCCATCTCAGCCGCTGCTCCGGTAAACGCGAGAGGAACGGGGCGCGAACAGACGCTCCGCTCCGGAGAAGAAAAAGGGGGGCGGGCATGGCGCCCGTCCCCGCGGGTGGCGCTATTTCTTGGCGAGGAAGCCCGCTTCCTTCATCAAGTCGCGGTGGAGGTTTTCCGCTTTCTGAACCCAGTCGACGTACTCCTTGCCGGTCATGAAGCTCTGGTTGAAAGCGCCGTCCTCCATGAGCTTCTTCCACTCCTCGGTCGCGCGCACCTTCTTGAAGAACCCGATGTAGAAATCAACGACATCCTTGGACACCCCGGCGGGCATGAAGATGCCGCGCAGCATCAGGTAGTCCATGGGAATGCCCGCTTCCTTGCAGGTCGGGATATCATTCCACGACATGGTGCTGGTCACCTTGTTCTTGTACGGCATGCGCGCCTTTTCAAATACGCACAGCGGGCGCAGTTTGCCGGAGCGCCAGTGCGCCACCGCCTCTATCGGGTTGTTCACGGTGGAATTGACGTGGTTCCCGACCAGTTGCGTTGCCACCGCGCCGCCGCCCTTGAACGGCACGTAGGTGAACTTCACGCCCGCGGCCTTCTCGATCGCGACCGTGATGATCTGGTCCTCCTGCTTCGCGCCGGTGCCGCCCATATTGAACTTGCCCGGACCCGCTTTCTTGGCCGCATCGAGGTACTCCTTCGGCGACTTGTACGGCGTTTCGGCGTTAACCCAGAGGACAAAGTTGTCCAAGGCTAGCATCGCCACCGGCGTGAGGTCCTTCCAGTTAAACGGCACGCCTGTCGCCAGCGGGGTCGTGAACAGGTTAGAGAGCGTGATGATGATCTTGTGCTCGTCGCCTTTCGAGGCCTTGACGTCGAGGAAGCCCTCCGCTCCGGCGCCGCCCGACTTGTTGATCGGCACGATCGACTGCTTCATGAGATTGTGTTTGGCGACCACCCCCTGGGTGAAGCGCGCCATCTGGTCGGCGCCACCGCCTTGACCGGCCGGTATCACGAACTCGACCGTCTTGGTGGGTTCCCAAGCTGCCGCAAACACGGCAGGAACCGCGGCCGCAAAAACTCCCGCAACCAGCGCGCCCAGCGCGCGTCGTAACATCATTGCCGAATAGTCAACCATATCGTCCTCCTGTAGGTGGTTGTGACTCATTAACAACCTTGCCCGCTGTCCGCGGTTTCTTGTTACCGGGTTTCGCATGATCATCCGAAAGTCAGCCAAAACAATTGACCGCGATCAATTTCCGAGAAATCCCGTGTCCCGATGATGCCGTTATATTACCACCATGGCCGGAACTTCGGGAATGCGAATGGCGTTGTTCGCAGTCCAGCCGTGGCCCGGTTCACCTCGCGCAGGCCGCCAAGCTAGCGGGAAACCAGCACCGGGATCTTGGAATGGGTGAGCACTTTCTGGGTTTCGCTGCCGAGCAGCACGCTGGCGAGCCCGCGGCGGCCGTGCGAAGCCATGAAGATCAGATCGCACTTGTTTTTCTTCGCGATGGCGAGAATCGCTTCGGCGGGAAAGTCATTCGTCACGTGTATGCATTCGCAGCGGACGCCCGCGCGTTTGGCCACCCGCTCGACGACACCAAGATAATTGTCCGCCGCCTTCTCGATTATTTTGGCGTGCTGCTGCGGCGTCATATAGCCCACCGGCAGGTGATCCCGGTACACCACCGGGGTGGCGGGCGGCGCGGCAAACAAGCCGGTAACTTTCGCCCCGAGCGCTTTGGCAAGCTTCACGCCGTTGACGATCGCTTTGCGTGAAAGCGCGGAACCGTCGGTCGGAATCAGGATATGTTTGTACATTTCTTCTCCTTTACTTCGCGTAAGGCAGAACCCAGATCAGCATCCCGAGCACGTAGCACACGATCGTCGCTGCCAGCGTGAACGCGACGCTCCAGGACAGGAACTCGCGCAGCGAAACCTTGCGCCCTTCCTCCTTCTCGCTGATGCTGAGCGCCACATAGAGTGCCGGCGCCCCGGCGATCGTGAGGTTGCTGCCCAGCGTGCCGGACCACACCAGCATCCAGTACAGCGGCCACGTCGCGTTGCGCCCAGCGCCAGGTTCTCGGCGAAGAGCGGCTTCAGCGCGCCGGCGAGCATCTCGAGAATGTGCGTCTTTTCCAGCCCGCCCACCAGGGCGAACAGCGCGATATAGAAAAACACCGCGCGCCAGTCGAGCTCCTGAATGATCTCTTCGAACTTCGGCGCCTTGAGCCGTTCGCCCATCAATTCCACGATCAGCACCAGCATGATCGCGCCGGTCATCGCGATGAATCCCAGCTTGACGTTCAGCACCTCGCGAAACGACATCCCTACGACCGTCAGCAGGAATGCCCCCACCGCGATGGTCGCGAACAGGGGGTCCGGAATCTTGGCTTCGATCCCCGCTTCCGAAGCCGATATCCGCTTGCCCGCCTTGCGGAAGCCGTACCAGTACATGAAACCCAGCGTGATGATGAAAGTCACCATCAGGATCGGGAACGAAGACGGCCGCCCTTGATGCCAGATAAAGTCGCGGAACTCGACGCCAGAGACGCTGTGCAGCATCTGCGGCGGCAGGTC
>JACPTJ010000194.1 GCA_016192835.1 Betaproteobacteria bacterium | reverse complement strand
GTGCTGCGGCGTGGCAAGCCGACCTGTCATATCGAGTTCGACGAAGCGACCGCATTGCTGGCGGGCGATGCGCTGCAAAGCCTCGCGTTCCAGCTGCTCGCCGAATTTCGTCTGGCGGATGATCCGTCGGCGCAGCTTGAAATGGTCAGGCTGCTGGCGGCGGCGGCGGGCTCGCGCGGCATGGCGGGCGGGCAGGCGATCGATCTCGCCGCAGTCGGCGCCGCGCTGTCGCTGCCGGAACTCGAGTTCATGCATATCCACAAAACCGGTGCGCTGATCCGCGCCGCGACGTTACTCGGTGCCCGTTGCGGCGCAGCGCTCGATGCCGCCGAGCTCGCGCAGCTCGACCGTTTTTCGAAATGCATCGGGCTTGCGTTCCAGGTGGTCGACGACGTGCTCGATACGGACGCGACGACGGCGACTCTGGGCAAGACCGCGGGCAAGGATGCGCGACACAACAAGCCGACCTACGTCAGCGTGCTGGGCGTTGCCGACGCGAAAAGGCTCGCCGAGGAACTACGTTGCGAAGCGCTCGCCACGCTCGATGGTTTTGGCGAGCGCGCGCTGCGCCTGCGCCAGCTCGCCGACTTCATCGTGCTGCGAAAATTTTGATGTACGATTTACTGACAACCATCAACGACCCGCACGAGCTGCGCCAGCTTGACCGCAAGCAATTGCCGCAGCTCGCCCAGGAGCTGCGGCAGTTTCTGCTCGATTCGGTGAGCCAGACGGGTGGGCATCTCTCGTCCAATCTCGGCACCGTCGAGCTCACCATCGCGTTGCACTACGTCTTCAATACGCCGCACGACCGCCTGGTATGGGACGTCGGACACCAGACCTACGCTCACAAGGTGCTGACCGGCAGGCGCGAGGGCATGCAGCGGTTACGCATGTGGGAAGGCATAGCGGGCTTTCCGCGGCGCGAGGAAAGCGAATACGACACCTTCGGCACCGCGCATTCTAGCACCTCGATCAGCGCCGCGTTGGGCATGGCGATCGCATCCCGGCTCGCCGGCGTCAAGCGTCACGCGGTGGCGATCATCGGCGACGGCGCGATGACCGCCGGGATGGCGTACGAGGCGCTCAACAACGCCGGAGCGGCCGACACCGATCTGCTGGTGGTCCTCAACGACAACGACATGTCGATTTCGCCGCCGGTCGGCGCGCTCAACAAGTATCTGGCAAAGCTGATGTCGGGACGCTTTTACGCGGCCGCGCGGCGCGCCGGCACCAAGATGCTCGGCGAGCTGGCGCGGCGCGCCGAGGAACACGTAAAGGGCATGGTGACGCCCAGCACCTTGTTCGAGGAATTCGGCTTCAACTACATCGGGCCGATCGACGGCCACGATCTCGACGCGCTGATTCCAACGCTGAAAAACATCAGCGAGTTGACGGGCCCGCAGTTCCTGCACGTCGTCACGAAGAAAGGTCAGGGTTACAAGCTGGCGGAAGCAGACCCGGTGCTGTACCACGGGGTATCGAAATTCAAGCCGGACGATGGCATCGTCGGCGGCAAAGCCGGCGGCAAGCCGACCTACACCCAGGTATTCGGCGACTGGTTGTGCGACATGGCCGAACACGACCACCGCTTGATCGGTATCACGCCGGCGATGCGCGAGGGCTCGGGGCTGGTGCGTTTTTCCGAAATCTATCCCGACCGTTATTTCGATGTCGGCATCGCCGAGCAGCACGCGCTGACGTTCGCGGCGGGGCTGGCGTGCGAGGGCATGAAGCCGGTGGTGGCGATTTATTCGACGTTCCTGCAGCGCGCCTACGATCAGCTGATCCACGACGCGACGATCCAGAACCTGCCGGTCGTGCTCGCGATCGACCGCGCCGGCCTGGTCGGAGCCGATGGCGCGACGCATAACGGCAGCTTCGACCTGAGTTATCTGCGGTGCGTACCCAACTTGACGGTGATGGCGCCGTCCGACGAGAACGAGTGCCGGCAGATGCTGTACACCGCGTTCCAGCTGAATACGCCGGCCGCGGTCCGTTACCCGCGCGGTACGGGACCCGGCGTTGCGATCCAGAAGGAAATGCGCGCACTGCCGGTCGGCCGGGGCGAGATCCGCCGCAGCGGCAGGAAAATCGCATTGATCTCGAAGAAAATCGCGATCCTCGCGTTTGGCAGCATGCTGAAGCCGGCGCTCGAGGTTGCGGAGGAACTCGATGCGACGGTCGCCAACATGCGTTTCGTCAAGCCGCTGGACGACGCGCTGGTGGCGGAGCTCGCGCGCAGCCACGATCTGCTGGTGACGGTCGAAGAAAACGTGATCAAGGGAGGCGCCGGCAGCGCGGTGCTGGAATCGCTGCAGCAGCAGGGATTGGAAGTGCCGGTGCTGCAACTCGGGTTGCCGGACCGCTACGTCGACCACGGCGATCCGGCGTTGCAGCTCGCGAGCTGCGGCCTGAACCGGGACGGCATCCTCGCCAGCATCCGGGCCCGGTTGAGCGAGTAGTATACTGAGGCGTTATGGACAAGCGGATAACAGCGTCGATGCAGCAGGAAAACGAGATGGACGGGTACGAGAAGATCGACCAGTACAACCCGCAAACCGTGGCGCGCATCGCCGAGAAATATCGCGCTATCCTCGAGGACCTGGGCGAGGATCCCGCGCGCGAAGGGCTTGCCAAGACACCCGAGCGCGTCGCCAAGGCGTTGCAGTTCCTGACCCACGGCTACGATCTTGACCCGGCGGAGATCCTGCGCTCGGCGATGTTCCGGGAAGAATACCGGCAGATGGTGATCGTCAAGGACATCGAAATCTACTCGCTGTGCGAGCACCACCTGCTGCCGTTCTTCGGCAAGGCGCACGTCGCCTACATTCCGGACGGCCATATCGTCGGCCTGTCCAAGATCCCGCGCGTCGTTGATGCCTACGCGCGCCGGCTGCAGGTGCAGGAGCGGCTCACCGTCGATATCCGCAACTGCATCCACGAAACGCTGAAGCCGCTCGGTGTTGCGGTCGTAATCGAAGCGCAGCATCTGTGCATGGTGATGCGCGGGATCCAGAAGCCGCATTCGATCGCGACCACCTCGGCTTTCACCGGCGAGTTCGAGCAGGAAAGAACGCGCGCCGAGTTCATCCGCCTGGTTTCGAAGAACGGCGATTGACACGGATCTACAGCCGGCCATGAGCGGCACTCAACCGACCAGCGAATTCATCGTCGAGCAGATGCTGCCCGAAGTGCGCAAAGGCCGCATGCTGATTCTGGTCGACGACGCGGACCGCGAGAACGAGGGCGATCTGTTCGTCGCCGCCGAGCGCGCAACACCCGAGGCGATCAACTTCATGGCGGCGCGTGCGCGCGGGCTCATTTCGCTCGCGCTGACCGAGAGCCGCATGCGCGAACTCGGGCTCGCGCTGATCACCGACGAGCAGGGTAATCAGAGCAAATTCGGCACTGCTTTTGCCACGCCGATCGATGCGCGCGAAGGCGTCAGCTCCGGGATGTCGGCGCACGACCGGGCGCGTACCATTGCGGTCGCAATCGCCGAGGGCACGCGCCCCGGCGACCTGATCCGCCCCGGCCGGCTGCAGACGTTGCGCGCGGTGGACGGCGGGGTACTGGCGCGGCGCGGACATACCGAAGCCGCGGTCGATCTTGCGCGCATGGCAGAACTGAAGCCGGCCGGCGTGATCTGCGAAATCATGAACGAAGACGGCACGATGGCGCGCATGCCTGAGCTCGAGAAATTCGCGGCGCAGCACGACATCCGCATCCTGAAGATCGCCACTTTGATTGAATACCGCCGCCACGAGCACGTGGTGCGGCGCAGGGCAACGACCACGCTGCCCACGCGCACGGCGGGCAGCTGGCGATTGATGGTCTACAGCGACGATCTGGAAACGACGCTGTATGTCGCGTTGCTGAAAGGCGAGGTGAAGCCTGATACGCCGGCGCTGGTGCGTCTGCATTCGCAATGCCTCACGGGGGACGTGTTCGGCTCGGTGCGCTGCGACTGCGGCGAGCAGCTCGAGGCCGCGATGACCGCGATCGAGCACGCCGGCAGCGGCGTCGTGGTCTACATGTTCGACGAGGGGCGCGGCATCGGGCTGCTCAACAAGATCCGCGCTTACGCGCTGCAGGATGAGGGGCACGACACGGTCGAGGCCAACCACGCGCTGGGTTTCGCGGCCGACATGCGCGATTACAAGACCGGCGCGCACATTCTGTTCGACCTCGGCGTGCGCCAGGTGCGCTTGATGACCAACAACCCCGACAAAGTGCACGCACTCGAGGAGTACGGGCTTACCGTCACCGAGCGCGTGCCGCTCGAAGCCGCACCCCGCCAGGCCAACCGCGAGTATCTGCAGACCAAGCGCACCAAGTTCGGCCACCTGCTCTCGATGGTGGGGCAGGAGGAGAAGACGGAGTGACGCGGCCGCCACGGTTTGATCATCGAGGCTGCTATATTTTGCGCAAAACAGCGTGCGGCGCTGATGAGAAAGCTCGGTCGGAATGGATTGCGATTCACATTTACATCATTTGACAAGTGATGTAAGATCGCCGCATTCTCCGAAAACCAGGGCAATGCCATGCATCGCACGCAAATATCGCTGGAAAGCGGGCAGTACGAGTGGCTCGTCGCCGAGTCGCGTCGGCGCAGGATCAGCCTGTCGGCGCTGATCCGGCAAATGGTGAGCGAGCGTTCGGCGACGGGCCGCCGCAAGCGCGATCCGCTGGCCGCGGTCGCTGGAATCGCCGCCGGCAGCGGCGATCCGATCGGCCGCGAACACAACCGGTTCCTGTACGGCAAACCTGGCAAATGAAACGCGTATTCGTCGATACCGGCGCGTGGTACTCGCTCGTCGACGCCAAGGACCCCGATCATCGGGCGGTGGCGGCCTGTCTCGCGGAATATCACGGCAGGCTGGCAACCAGCAATTTCGTGTTTGACGAAACCGTCACGCTGCTGCGTTACAGGCTGGACTATCGCGCGGCGCGCACCTTTGGCGCCGCGCTTCTGGCGGGCGGCCTCGGGCCGGTTCTTCGGGTGACGCCGGCAGATGAAGCGGGGGCGTGGGAGATTTTCACGCGCTATCGGGACAAACGCTTCAGCTTTACCGATTGCACGAGCTTCGCGCTCATCAAGCGCCTGGCCATCGGCAGCGCGGTTGCGATCGACGACGATTTCAGGGCCTTCGGAATACCCTGTCTGCCCGGCGGCGATTGATCGCGCTTAATTTATCCGGCTTTAATTCATCGACAGTGACCGGCCGATGCGTCTGGTCTTTCTGCTTTTGAGACCAAGCAGGTTCTAAAGTCCCCGGAGCCCACGTTGCTTGATGTATTCGAGACCCACCAGCGCGGGCAGATATTCCGGGTCGTACTCGAGCGCTCGCTCGAAAGAACGTCTTGCCTCTTCAACCTTGCCTTGCGCGAGCAGCACCCGCCCCAGGTTGGCGTGTGGAAACTGGTAGCAACAGTAGCGCTTGGCCCCTATCGCCTTCTGCAGCCAGGGTATCGCTTCCTCCGGACGACCCAGATCGATGAGATAAACCCCGATGTCGTTGTAGGGATTGCCGAAATCAGGGTCGAGCCGGATCGCAATTTCGCACTGGGCGATGGCCTCCCCGATCCTGCCGAGATGGCTCATGGACCAGCCGAGGAAAGTATGGGCTTCGGCGGTGGGGTGGGCGGCGATGGAAGCGCGGAAGTACTCGATGGCGCGCAGGTAGTCGCCCAGAACGTGAAAAACATAGCCGGCCTGCCACGCAGCATGGGCGCGCTGCTCGGGGGTAGGCTCCTGAGCCTCATTCCGCGGCTGCGCGAGTCCGGCCAGGCAGAAAAGCGCCAGCAGGCAGCCGCTCAGCCACTGCTGGCCGCTTCGCGCATGATCCATGTCGACAAAGTCCACCGCATCAACCTCCCGGGACTCAACCCGGCGGTTCCTGCTTATCTTAGATCAGCGTAACACCAGAACGGGCAATTTGACGTGCGTCAGCAACTTGGCGGTTTCGCTTCCGAGCAGCAAGCCGGTAATCCCCGCGTGACCATGTGACGCCATCATGATCAGGTCACAATTTTTCTTCCCGGCGGTGTCGATGATTTCCTCGTAGACGGCATCATTGGTTCCCACGATGCATTCATACTCGAGGCCTGCACCCTTTGCTTCTTCCTCGATCGGAGCCAGAATATCCAGCGCTCTCGCTTTGGACTCTTCCTCAAACCGTTTCTTGAGCGGTGCGCTGGCCGGCACTTCGAAACCCTCGTCCATTTTCGCCCTTCCCGCATGAAACGCTGGGATTACATGCAGGCCGAAGACTTTTGCGTGGAGGGCTTTTGCAAACACCATGCCCTGCTTGACCGCTTGCTGCGAAAGCTCCGAACCATCAGTAGGCACCAGGATCTTGTACATAGGCCCTCCATAATAGTCAATGCAATCCGATCAAAATTCGCCGATCGCGAGATAGTATTTTATCGACGCGCGTTACTTGCAGCACCTCACTCACGCCGACCCCAATTACCAAAGTCGCTTACTCCGCACTGGTACCGCACGTGCGTAATTGCGACGCCCGCCGTGCGGGAGAAACGCTGCCGCGCGAAATGCGCCGCCCTGCCAATGCCCGCGGACGCACAGTTCACGCCGTATGCATTGGACTTGGCGAGCGCGATTAGGTTCTTCATGCCTCCAAGTTGTGACCGAACAGGCGTCGGGAGCAAGGTTACGGCAGGGACTGGATCGATCTTACTCGATCCTCAATCCTAAAACCGCTTGGTCAGCACCATCTTCTCGCCGTCGCGTTTCATGTCCATGCGGTTCAGGAAGCTCATGCCGAGCAGCACGATCGGCAGGTTGTCGCCGACGTGCACCATGCCGTCGACGTTGTTCAACGTGACATCCCCGATGCGCACTTCATCGATTTTCACACGGTAGGTCGGCACCACGCCGTTGGCAGTCGAGGTGAATGCTTTTTGACCCGCGGTGTAATTAATGCCGAGCCGCTTGGCTTCGGAGCTGCTCATCGAGACCAGCGATGCGCCGGTGTCGACCAGCACGCGCACCGTGATGCCGTTGATCGCGGCGATCGTGACGAAGTGTCCCCGGCTGTCGGCGAGCAGCGTCACGCTTTTACCGCCGGCTGGCCGCGAGCCGCCGGCGAGCCGCGCGCTCTGGCCCAGGGTCAGCCTCTCGCGCTTGCCGCCCATTTCGATCACCGCCGATTCACCGGCGACGCTGATGAGCTTGACGCCTTCGGGCGAGGTCTCGCCCACCGCAAGCAGGCGCGGTTTGCCGCTGTCGATCACCACCAAGGCCTTGGTGCCGATGACACCGTTCAAATTGACGTCAGCCGCAACCGCAACGCCGCAAAGCGATAGGAAAAACAGCGCGGCTATCGTATGATTTGTCATCCTGAACATGATTCGTCGAACCATGAAACCGGTTGCGATTTTCCGGCACGCTCCAACTGAAGGCCCGGGTTATTTTGCCACAGTTCTCGAACGCCACCATATTCCGTGGCGCCTGATCAAGGTCGATGCCGGCGAGGCGGTTCCGGCCGATCCGCGCGCATTCAGCGGCCTCGCTTTCATGGGCGGGCCGATGAGCGTCAACGATGACCTGCCATGGATTGCGCCGGTGCTGCAACTGATCCGCAACGGCGTCGATGCCGACGTGCCGGTGCTCGGCCATTGCCTCGGCGGGCAGTTGATGTCGGCAGCGCTCGGCGGCGTAGTCTCCCGCAACCCGGTCAAGGAAATCGGCTGGGGCGAGGTCGTCGTGGCAGGCACAACGCCCGCGCAGCAGTGGTTCGGCCATGCCGCGCAGTCATTCCTGGCGTTCCATTGGCACGGCGAGACTTTCACCATTCCGCCCGGGGCCGAGCGCGTGCTCACGAACCGCTATTGCGAGAACCAGGCTTTCGCGCTGGGCAGACATCTCGGGATGCAATGCCACATCGAGATGACCTCTGAGATGATCGAGGCCTGGTGCGCAAGCGGTGCGCGCGAAATTGGCCGCAGCCACAGTCCGGCGGTGCAGTCAGTCGATGCAATCAAATCCGATATCGCGCAGCGCCTGCAGTCGCTGCACCGCATTGCCGATGAAGTTTACGCGCTCTGGATACGCGGCCTGGCCGGCTATTGAGAATCGTGAAAGTGGCTGACAAACTTTCCCCTCACCCTAGCCCTCTCCCCGCAAGCGGGGCGAGGGAACACTCCCTCTCCCGCCTGGGCGGGAGAGGGTTGGGGTGAGGGTGGGGCATCCGCCAATGCGGTTATTCATGGGTGGCAGGCGCTTTTGCGATCATCAATAGAACCCGTCTACTCGCGAAAATTCTTGAATTGCAGCGGGACGTCGGTGATCGATTTCTTCACCAGCGTGATGACCTCCTGCAGCGTATCTTTCTTGGGGCCCGTTACCCGCACGGCGTCTCCCTGTATGCTCGCCTGCGCCTTCAGCTTGCTGTCCTTGAGCAGCTTGACGATTTTCCTGGCAAGCTCCTGCTCGACGCCGACGCGCACCGTGACCGGCTGCTTGACCGTGTCGCCGCTGGTTTTTTCTATCGTTCCCGGCGCCAGCGAGCGCACGTCGACGCCGCGTTTCGCCAGCTTGGCGGTCAACACGTCGCGCACCTGGCCGAGCTTGAAGTTGTCGTCCGCAAACACCATCAGGATCTTGTCTTTGTCCTGATCCTGGATTTCGACGCGCGCATCCGAGCCCTTGAAATCGAAGCGGTTGGTAATCTCCTTGTTGCATTGGTCGACCGCATTCCTGACTTCGACCTGATTCACTTCGGAAACGATATCAAAAGATGGCATGGGAGTTCCTTCGCGTGTGAGGTCACCGGCACCCCGGCGGCGGTCGCCGGGCCCGGCCTTGCGGGTCTATTTACCGAAGTGGCACACGTAGTCGAGCGTCTCCAGCGGCTCGATATCGAACGAGCTCTCCGCGGGCACGCTGAAACTGTCCCCGGCGCGGCAGATGCGCCAGTCCGCGTCTCCCGGCAGCTTTACCCGGCAACTGCCGGCGATGATTTCCATGAGCTCGGGCCCGCCGGTCTTGAAAGTGAGCACGCCCGGAAAAATTACGCCGATGGTCTTGCGATCGCCGTTCGGCATATGCACCGTATGGCTCACGCACTTGCCGTCGAAATAAACGTTGGCTTTCTTGGTGACGCTGACGTTATCGAATTTAGGCATATAAACTCCAGGAAAAGATCAAGCATCGCCGATGCGACGGCATATCGTAGGGTGGATGGAGGCGGAGCTGTTCCCGCCGGAATCCACCGAAATTCGAACCGGTGGATTGCGCTTCGCTCCATCCACCCTACGAGAAGCGCTCGGCACACGCGGTGGCTTAAGCGAGTGCCATTGTCCCCTGTGATCTCCGTGGTTATTTTTTCCTTTTCAGATTGGCGGCGATGCGCATCCTGAGCGCATTGAGCCGGATGAAGCCTGCGGCATCCATCTGGTCGTAGGCGCCCTTGTCGTCCTCAAAGGTGGCGATGGCCGTGTCAAACAGCGAATCGGTGCCGGAATCGCGGCCGACCACGATGACATTGCCCTTGTAGAGCTTGAGGCGCACCCAACCGTTGACGCCCGCCTGCGAGGCGTCGATCATCGTTTGCAGCATCCTGCGCTCGGGGCTCCACCAGTAACCATTGTAGATCAGCGCCGCGTAGCGCGGCATCAGATCGTCCTTCAGGTGCGCGACTTCGCGGTCGAGCGTGATCGACTCGATCGCACGGTGCGCTTTCAGCATGATCGTGCCGCCCGGCGTCTCGTAGCAGCCGCGCGACTTCATGCCGACGTAGCGGTTCTCGACCAGGTCGAGGCGGCCGATGCCGTGCTTGCCGCCGAGTTTGTTGAGCGCTTCCAGCATTTTCGCCGGCGTGAGCTTCCTGCCGTTGAGGGCGACGAGATCGCCCCGCCGGTACTCGAGATCGAGGTATTCGGCCCGGTCCGGCGCTTGTTCGGGCGCCACCGTCCAGCGCCACATCGACTCCTCGGGCTCGCGTGACGGGTCTTCGAGCATGCGGCCCTCGTATGAGATATGCAGCAGGTTCGCGTCCATGCTGTAGGGCGAGCCGCTTTTCTTCTTCATCTCGACCGGGATGCCGTGTTTTTGCGCGTACTCGAGCAGCTTCTCGCGCGAAGTCAGATTCCATTCGCGCCACGGCGCAATCACGCGGATATTGGGCTCGAGCGCGTAATAGCCGAGCTCGAAGCGCACCTGGTCGTTGCCCTTGCCGGTGGCGCCGTGGCTCACCGCGCCGGCGCGGGTCTGCTTCGCGATTTCGATCTGGCGCTTGGCGATCAGCGGCCGCGCAATCGAGGTGCCGAGCAGGTATTCGCCCTCGTAGATCGCGTTGGCGCGGAACATCGGGAACACGAAGTCGCGCACGAACTCCTCGCGCAGGTCGTCGATGAAGATTTCCTTCACGCCCATTTTTTTCGCTTTGGCGCGCGCGGGCGCAAGCTCCTCGCCCTGGCCGATGTCGGCGGTGAAGGTGACGACTTCGCAGTGATAGGTGTCCTGCAGCCACTTCAGGATCACCGAGGTGTCGAGCCCGCCGGAGTAGGCGAGCACTACTTTCTTGATGTCGGGCATGATGAGATCGAATTCGGATGCGGAAAGATGCCAATTATCTAAACGATCGTGCGGCCGAGCAGCAGGTATTCCAGCAACGCTTTCTGAACGTGCAGCCGGTTTTCGGCCTCGTCCCACACCGCGCTTTGCGGCCCGTCGATCACCTCGGCCGCGACTTCCTCGCCGCGGTGCGCCGGCAGGCAGTGCATGAAGAGCGCGTCGGTCTTGGCGAGCCGCATCATCTCGGCATCGACCTGCCAGTCTTCGAAATCGCGCTTGCGCTCGGCGTCTTCGGCTTCCATGCCCATGCTGGTCCAGACGTCAGTCGTGACGAGGTCCGCGCCGCGCGCCGCCTCCAGCGGGTCGGCAAACGACCCGAAATGGCTGGTATCGTAAATCCCCGCGCGCTCGGGCTCGACCTCGTAGCCGGGCGGCGTCGAGACGTGCACGTTGAAGTCGAATATCGGCGCCGCCTGCAGCCAGGTGTTGCAGACGTTGTTGGAATCGCCGATCCACGCCACGGTCTTGCCGCGGATCGAGCCGCGGTGCTCGATGTAGGTGAAAATGTCGCCCAGGATCTGGCATGGGTGGTACTCGTTGGTCAGTCCGTTGATCACCGGGACGCGCGAGTTGGCGGCGAAGCGCTCGATGATCGTCTGCTCGAAAGTGCGGATCATCACGATGTCGACCATGCGCGACACCACGCGCGCGACGTCTTCGAGCGGCTCGCCGCGCCCCATCTGGGTGTCGCGCGTCATCAGCGTGATCACCGAGCCGCCGAGCTGGTTCATGCCGGCTTCGAACGATACGCGCGTGCGCGTCGAGTGCTTCTCGAACACCAGCGCCAGCGTACGGTCGACCAGCGGCTGGTAGGGCTCGTAGCGCTTGAACTTTTCCTTGATCCAGCGCGTGCGCGCGAACAGGTACTCGTACTCGTCGAGCGTAAAGTCCTTGAATTGCAAATAGTGGCGGAGTTCCACGACGTGCAGATTCGGCCTAGGCGGTTTTCACAGCCGGCTGCGCGGCGCTACTGCGGGCAAGGAAATCCGTAATCAGCGGAGCGAGCATTTCGACCAGTAGTTCCGCCTCGTCGCGCTTGATAGTGAGCGGCGGCAGCAGCCGGACCACGTTATCATCGGTCACGTTGATCAGGAGGCCGGCGGCGAGCGCCTGCGTGACCAGATCGCCGCACGGGAAATCGAGCTCGATGCCGATCATCAACCCTTTGTTGCGGATTTCGCGCACTCCGGCGATCCCGCCGAACTTTGCGCGCAAGCTGTCGCAAACAAAATCGCCCATGGCCGCGGCATTCGCCATCAGGTTTTCGGTTTCGATGATGTCGAGCGTCGCGAGTGCCGCGGCGCATGCGAGCGGGTTGCCGCCAAAGGTTGAACCGTGGTTGCCCGGCTTGAATACGCCGGCCGCGGGGCCGGCGGCAAGACACGCGCCGATCGGCACGCCCGAGGCGAGTCCCTTGGCGAGCGTCATGACGTCCGGTTTGACGCCCGAGTTCTGGAACGCGAACCACTTGCCGGTGCGGCCGGTGCCGCTTTGCACTTCATCGAGCATCAGCAGCCAGCCGTTGGCGTCGCAGATTTCGCGCAGGCCGTGCAGGTAACCGGCACCGCAGATGTTGATGCCGCCTTCGCCCTGGATCAGCTCGACCAGCACCGCCACCACGCTGCGGTTGTTTTCGGCGACTTTCCTGACTGCGGCGAGATCGTCGAACGGCACGCGCACGAATCCGGCGACCAGCGGCTCGAAGCCGGCCTGCACCTTGCGGCTGCCGGTTGCCGACAGCGTCGCCATGGTGCGGCCATGGAAGGACTTGTCCATGACGATGGTCGCCGGTGACTCGATGCCCCTGCCGTGGCCGTAGAGGCGCGCGATTTTGATCGCCGCTTCGTTGGCTTCGCAGCCCGAGTTGCAGAAGAACGCTTCCTCCATGCCCGAGACCGCCGCGAGCCGGTCGGCGAGCCGCTCCTGGAGCTCGATTTCATAGAGGTTGGAGGTGTGGATCAGCCTGCCTGCCTGCGCAGTGATCGCCTCGACCAGCCGCGGGTGGCTGTGGCCGAGTCCGCACACCGCGATCCCGGCGAGCGCATCGAGATAGCGTTTGCCATGCGTGTCCCATACCCAGACGCCGGCGCCGCGCTCGAACGCAACCGGCAGCCGTTTATAGGTGTTCATCACGTGCGACATAAATTATCCGTCCTCAAAAACAATACGGCGGCTGTCGCCGCCGTGGTGTGGTCCTGATCCCGTGCAGTTGCTATATTTATCCAAACGGGGTGCCGTATGCAAGCAAAATGTTGGGACCAGCGCACCGGCATCGCTGCCCTGCGGGTGCTGGTAGACTACGCCGGCGCGCTAGAAATCGTGCGCGCCTGCCGGGATTCTCAGGCCATCGCCTTGATGGCGGCGGACAGGCGGCTCTTGTGACGCGAGGCCTTGTTCTTGTGAATGATTTTCTTGTCGGCGATCGAATCCAGCACTTTGGTCGATGCGTGCAACATCGCGCGCGCGGCCGCCTTGTCGCCGGCATCGATGGCTTTCTTGACGCGCTTGATCGCGCCGCGCAGTTCTGAACGCAGGCTCATATTGTGCTGGCGGCGTTTTTCGCTCTGACGCGCCGCTTTTCTGGCGGATGCTATATTGGCCATATCTACCCCGCAGACCGGTGTGGTGAAAAAGGGCGCTATGATACGGCCGTTTTGCCCGTTAAGCAAGAAAAAACACCGGTTTAGCCGGACGCTTTTGGTCCTTTTCAACACGCCATGAACCTTCTGAAAGCGCTCGCAACCATCAGCAGCATGACCCTGGTGTCGCGCATCCTCGGTTTCGTCCGCGATACCGTGATTGCGCGCGCATTCGGCGCCGGGCTTGCGACCGACGCATTTTTCGTTGCTTTCAGAATCCCAAACCTGCTGCGGCGGCTGTTTGCGGAGGGCGCGTTTGCGCAGGCTTTCGTGCCCATCCTCGCCGAATACAAGAACCGTCGCGGCGAGGCTGAAACGCGGCTTCTGGTCGACCACGTCGCAGGGCTGCTCGCGCTTGCGCTGTTTATCGTCACGCTCATCGGCATTGCCGCGGCGCCGGTCATCGTCTACGTGAGCGCGCCGGGATTTTCCGCCAATCCGCAGAAGTTCGCGCTTACCATAGACCTGCTGCGCATCACTTTTCCCTACATCCTGTTCGTTTCGCTGGTGTCGCTCGCGGGTGGAATCCTCAATACCCACAGCCGGTTTTCGGTGCCGGCGCTGACACCCGCGCTCCTGAATCTCTCGTTCATCGGCTTTGCGCTGTGGGCGGCACCCTATTTCGAGCCGCCGGTCAAGGCGCTGGCGTGGGCCGTGTTCTGCGGCGGCGTGCTGCAGCTTGCGTTCCAGGTGCCGTTTCTGCTGCGGCTCAAGTTGCTGCCGCGCTTCAAGCTCGATTTCGGGGACCAAGGCGTGTGGCGAGTGGTGCGGCAGATGGGACCGGCGGTGTTCGGAGTTTCGATCAGCCAGGTGAGCCTGCTGATCAACACCATCTTCGCCTCGTTCCTGGCGAGCGGCAGCGTGTCGTGGCTGTATTACGCCGACCGCCTGATGGAGTTCCCGACCGGCCTGCTCGGGGTTGCGCTCGGCACCATATTGCTGCCGAGCCTCGCCAGGCATTACGCCGACGAGTCGCCCGGAGAATACTCGAAACTGCTCGACTGGGGGCTGCGTCTGACACTGC
Source organism: Betaproteobacteria bacterium (assembly GCA_016192835.1). Lineage (GTDB taxonomy): Bacteria > Pseudomonadota > Gammaproteobacteria > Burkholderiales > SG8-41 > PALSA-1004. The sequence continues at coordinate 2,984 of JACPTJ010000194.1, read as the reverse complement.
TGCTGGCGCTTCCCGCAGCGGCCGCGCTGGCGCTGCTCGCGGTGCCACTGATCACGACGTTGTTCCACTATGGCGAGTTCACGGTGCACGACGTGCTGATGACGCGCAACGCGCTCATCGCCTACAGCGTCGGCCTGCTCGGGCTGATCCTCGTGAAAGTGCTCGCGCCCGGCTTCTACGCGCGGCAGAACATCAAAACGCCCGTCAAGATCGCGCTCATCGCGCTCCTCGCCACGCAGGCGATGAACCTCGCGTTCATCTGGCCGTTGCAGCACGCCGGGCTCGCGCTCGCGATCGGGCTCGGCGCGTGCCTCAATGCCGGGCTGCTGTATTACAAGCTGCGGCAGCACAACATCTATTTGCCGCAGCCGGGATGGGGAGTATTTGCGCTCAGGATCGCGGTCGCGCTTGCCATGATGGGACTTTGCCTCTGGTTTGCAGCGGGCAACAGCGAGGCGTGGCTTACGGCCGCGTCGTCGATGAAGGCAGCACGCCTTACGGGGGTGGTTGCCCTGGGTGCCGCGGCTTATTTCAGCACGCTGTGGCTGCTCGGTTTCCGGCCGCGCGATTTTTTGCGGCGCGGTGCGGAATAGCTGCAATCCTGTAGCGCAGGGGCGCGCGGACACGTTAGCGACGCAGTCGGACGTTTGCGGGCAGCGCGCCTTCACCCCCGCTCCCGCCCCGGATGGCTTCGCCAACGCCGTGTCGCGGGGGTGCTCGCCTGCAATCGTTCATCGGGAAGCAGCCATTGGATTGCAGGCGAGGCGCCTGCGCTACATGTTGTGCCGTGTTACTAGGCACCCGCCGCCGCCCGGCTTTCCAGCAATATTCGGTTGATGGGGCGCAAAGCCATTGCGCCTTCAGGGTTTTTTCGCATGCGCGGAGGCATTATGATGCGTGCGTTGGGAGAAGATCAATGAAAAAAGTCATGATGGTGTTATCAGGTGTATTCCTATCCGGTCTCGTATTTGCGCAGGACGTAATGCGCGTGTCCGCGATTCCCGACGAAAGCCCCACCGAATTGCAACGCAAGTTTGCCCCGCTCGGCAAGTATCTCGAAAGCGAAATCAGGATCAAAGTCCAATTCATTCCGGTCACCGACTATGCAGCGGTGGTCGAAGCGCTTGCCGCGAAGAAGATTGATATGGCGTGGCTCGGCGGTTTTACGTTCGTGCAGGCCCGGCTTCGAACCGGGAACGCCAACCCGATCATCCAGCGCGAGGAAGACCGCGTCTTCACCAGCAAATTCATCGCCAATGCCGCAAGCGGCATCAACGGCCTCGCCGACCTCAAAGGCAAGACTTTTACTTTCGGTTCGGTATCATCGACTTCGGGCAGCCTGATGCCGCGTTACTTTCTCCTGCAGAACAAGCTGGTTCCCGAGAAAGACTTCAGGCGCGTTGCCTATTCCGGCGCGCATGACGCCACCGCGCTGCAGGTCGAATCGGGCAAGGTCGATGCCGGGGTGCTCAATGCTTCAGTGTGGGGGAAACTGGTTGAAGGCAAAAAGGTGGATCCCGCCAAAGTCAAGGTGATCTGGACCACGCCGACTTACTACGATTACAACTGGACGGTGCGCGGCGACCTCGCTCCGGCACTGGTCAAGAAACTGACCGACGCGTTCCTCAAGCTCGACGCCAAAAATCCGGCGCACAAGGCGATCCTGGACCTGCAGCGCGCGAGCAAGTTCATCCCGACTAATCCCGACAACTACAAGGGCATCGAGTCGGCCGCGCGCGCTGCGGGGTTGTTGAAGTAGGGCAGTCAGTGAGTCTCAGCCTCGATCGAATTACTCTCGTTCACCCTAACGGCACACGCGCCCTCAACGGCGTCAATCTCGACGTTGGCGCCGGCGAGCGCGTTGCCGTCATCGGCCCATCGGGCGCCGGTAAGACCACTTTGCTGCGAGTGATCGCGACCGCCTTGCGTCCCACCAACGGCGCGCTTAATCTCCTCGGCGACGATCCGTGGCGGCTTGACCGCGGCGCTCTGCGCCGGCTGCGCGGCCGCATCGGCATGGTGCACCAGGCGCCGCCAATTCCGCCACGCCAGCGCGTCGTGACCGCAGTGCTCGCGGGCCGTCTCGGCCGCTGGCCGCTCTGGAAAGGTCTTGCGTCGCTGGTATATCCGGTCGACATCGCAGGCGCGCGCGGGATGCTCTCGCGCATGCAGATCGCCGACAAGTTGTTCGAGCGCTGCGACCGGCTGTCGGGCGGCCAGTTGCAGCGTGTCGGCGTTGCGCGCGTGCTCTACCAGCAGCCCGATCTGATCCTGACCGATGAGCCGGTCTCGGCGGTGGACCCCGCGCTGTCCGGCCATGTGATCGGCGAACTCCACCGCGAGGCCATCGCGCGTGGCGTGACGCTGGTCGCAAGTCTCCATGCGGTAGACCTCGCGTTGCACTGGTTCCCGCGCATCGTCGGCGTCAAAGCGGGCGAAATCGTGTTCGATTTGCCCCCGGTGCGCGTCACCGACGAAATGCTGCGCGAGCTCTACGCGTCGGAGTCCGCGGTGGTGCCGACCCAGGCCGGTGAGCCGCTTGCCATGCCCGCGCCGGGGATCCGGCGCAAGCCGCTGTGCTCATGATGCATCCCATGCGTGACCCGGCGGCGCTGCCGCGCCTTGCGCTGACGGCTGTGATCGTGCTGTTGCTGTGGCCGGGCTTCAGGCTTGCCGAGTTCGACCTCGGGGTCCTGTTCGATCCGCGCAACCGGGAAATCATGGGCAGGTTTCTCGGTACGTTTTTTCCGCTCGAGTTGTCTGTGGATTTTCTGCGCCTGGTATTGAAATCCACGCTCGAGACGCTGGCGATTGCTACCGCCGGCATGGCAATTGCAATGGTGATTGCGTTGCCGCTCGCGTTGATGGTGACGCGCAGCTTGTCGATCTCGCGCATCGGCCCGGGCCCCGGCCGCTGGTCCGGCCGCGCAGCGCGCGTGCCGGCGCGTTTCACGCTGATGTTTTTCCGCAGCATTCCCGAAATC
>JACPTJ010000193.1 GCA_016192835.1 Betaproteobacteria bacterium | reverse complement strand
GGCCGGCGATCGCGGTCGACAGCACCGCTGGAAAAGGGCAACATGTGCGGCATTGCGTTCCGGCGTGAGGCATGACCCCGGGGCGCACAAGGAGTGCCGCTGCCGCCAGATGGCGGTGAAGCGGCCAAGTTCTTCAATACTGAAAACAAGGAGGAGTCATGCTGATCGATCGCTACAGGATATTTGCACTGGCCGCGGCCGCCGCTTGCGCGTTTGCGGTGCCTGCGTTTGCGCAGGAGGTGAAACTGCCGTCCACCCTGACGGTAACTGCCTACGACACCGGTTCGTCCGGCTTCAACATCGCGGTCGCAGTCGGCAAGGCATTCAAGGACAAACACGGCACCGACGTGCGCGTGCTGCCGGCCGGCAACGACGTCGCGCGCCTCGCGCCGCTGAGGGGAGGGCGCGCGCAGGCCTCGATGATGGGTGTGGGCGTGTATTTCGCGCAGGAAGGCGTGCTCGAATTCGGGGTGAAGGAGTGGGGCCCGCAGCCGCTGCGGCTGATCCTCGCCTCGAGCGACTGCAATGCGATTGGGCTTGGCGTGGCCAAGGACACGGGCGTCAAGGAGGTGAAGGATCTGCGCGGCAAGCGCGTGGGCATGGTGGTCGGTTCGCCGGCGCTGAACCAGAACGCCCTGGCGGTGCTTGCCTTCGGCGGGTTGACGAAGAACGACGTCAAGCTGGTGGAGTTCTCCAGCTACGGCGCGATGTGGAAGGGCATCATCAACAACGAGGTCGATGCCGCCATCGGTTCCACCATCTCCGGCCAGGCGAAAGAGGCGGAAGCCTCGCCGCGCGGTCTGATTTACCCGCCGGCGCCGGCCTCGGACAAGGCGGGCTGGGCGCGCGTCAACAAGATCAGCCCCTATTACTCGCCGCACAAGGCCACCTGCGGCGTGGGCATATCGGCGCAGAATCCGGTCGAGTTGACGAACTATCCCTATCCCATTTTCATGGTGTATGCCTCGCAGCCGGAAAGCCTGGTGTATTCCCTCGCCAAATCGATGATCGTGAATTACGACGCCTACAAGGACGGCGCGCCCGGCGCCGCCGGCCTCGAGTTGAAGCGGCAGATTCTGTCCTGGGCGCTGCCCTATCACGAGGGCGCGGTCAGGGCGTTCAAGGAGTCGGGTGTGTGGAACGCGGAGCACGAGGCGCATAACCAGGGCCTGATCAAGCGCCAGGACATCCTGGCTGCGACGTGGAACGCGTTTCTCAAGACCAATCCGCCGGAGGAGAAACAGGCCTTCCTCAAGAATTGGATGGCGGCTCGCGCCGCGGCGCTTAAAGCAGCCAGGCTGGACGTGATCTTCGAGTAGGCGGGCGGTGGCGGCCGAGCCCGGCAAGATGCAAGCTCCCGCCGGCACGAACGGATTCGCGCCCGTCGAAGCCGAGGTGCTGCGCGTGCGTACGCTGCGCGGCGCCTGGCGCTGGCTGCTGGTCGGCGCCGCGGCGCTGACCATCTTTCTGTGCGTGAACCAGCAGTTCGTGCTGCGCTTTTTCGTCGGCTTCACGCCGCTCAACACCGAGTACTACTACGCCCTGGTGCTGGTGGTGCTGCCGTTCGTGTTCGTCATCTTTCCCGGCCACGCGCGCGCGCGCCTGGATCGCGTCGCCTGGTACGATGCCGCCCTGTTCGCGCTCACCATTGCGGCTTCGCTGGTGCTGCTGGTCAACATCCGCAAGGCGGCCGAACTGGGCTGGGAATTCGGTGGTGCGCCGGCGCATCTCGTCTGGACCGGCTATGTCATGTGGGCTTTGCTGATGGAAGGCTTGCGCCGCACCGGCGGGTGGGGGCTGATGCTGTCGGTGCTGCCTTTCACCCTGTATCCGCTGGTCGCCGACTCGGCCTGGCTCGGGCCGCTGAAAGGCACAGAGTCCACCGCTGCGCAGACCAGCGCCTATCACGTGCTGTCCTCCGAAAGCCTGCTCGGCATCCCGATACAGGCCTTCGCCGAGACCGTGATCGGCTTTCTCGTGTTCGGCACTGCGCTGATGATGACCGGCGCCGGCAAGTTCTTCATTGATGTCGCCTTCGCGCTCTGCGGTACGTTCCGCGGCGGCGCGGCCAAAGTGTGCATTTTTGCGAGCGGCCTCCTGGGCATGATGTCGGGCAGTATCCTTAGCAACGTGCTCACCGCGGGCGCGATGACCATCCCGGTGATGAAGCGCACCGGCTTTTCGTCCGTCTATGCCGGTGCGATAGAGGCCTGCGCCTCCACCGGCGCGGTGCTGGCGCCACCGGTAATGGGCGCCACCGCGTTCGTGATGGCGCAATTCCTCGGTGTGAGCTACGCGCAGGTCGCGGCGGCGGCGGCAATCCCGGCGGCGCTGTACTACTTCGGCCTGTTTCTGCAGGTCGATGCCTACGCCGCGCGCCACGGGCTGAAGGGGATTCCGAGGGAGGACTTGCCGCGCCTGTGGGACGCGATTAAGGAAGGCTGGTACTACGCCTTCGCCATCGCACTGTTGATATTCATGCTGCTGGTGATGAAGCGCGAGAGCCATGCGCCGTTCTACGCCACGCTGCTGCTGCTGGCGCTGAACCAGACGTTCAACCGCGAGAAATGGGGCTGGGCGACCGTCGTCCGCTTTCTCGAAGTCAATGGCAGGACCTTTGTCGAGCTGGTCGGCATCCTCGCCGGGTGCGGACTCCTGATCGGCGCGTTTTCCGTCACCGGCGTGATCTCCAGCCTCGCCAACGATCTCCTGACCATCGCCGGCAACAACGCTTTCGCCTTGCTGGCGATGGCCGCGCTGACCAGCCTGGTGCTTGGCCTCGGCCTCACCACCACCGCCTGCTACATCTTCCTCGCCATTCTGGTCGGGCCGGCGCTTGAGAAAGCGGGACTGAACAAGATGGCGATTCACATGTTCGTGTTCTACTGGGGCATGCTCTCGTCGATCACCCCGCCGGTGGCGATCGCCTCCTTCGCCGCCGCCGGCATCGCCGGCGCGCCGGCAATGCAGACCGGCTGGGCATCGATGCGCGTGGGCAGCATCATCTACTTCATCCCGTTCTTCTTCGTGCTCAATCCGGCGTTCGTGCTGCAGGGGCCGTGGTATGAATCGCTCTACCTGACGCTCAGCGCCGGTGTGGGCAGCATCTTCATCTGCGGCGGCCTGCAGGGCTACCAGCTGTTCATCGGCGACCTGCGCGGCAGCGGCCGCATGGAATGGCCGATACGCCTGCTGCTCATCCTCGCCGGCTTCCTGCTCGCCGTGCCCGGTGGCGGCATCATGCCCTGGTCGCATGAACAAATGGCCGGGGTCGCCTTGGCAACGCTCGCGCCGACGCTTGCATTGGCGTGGTGGTTTACCTGCCGCAGGCGCGCAGCGGCGCTCTGATTAGCCCCCCGGGATGCGCTGACTCTACGGGATCGACGTCGGATCCCAGGAAGTTCGGAAACCCTCGTCGAGGCGGTCCAGCACGGACATGTCTTCGCAATCAAGCGTGAAGCCGAACAACTTGGCGTTCTCCTCGACACGAGCGCGATGCTGCGATTTGGGAATTACGACCACGTCGTGCTGTAACGCCCAGCGCAACAGGACCTGCGCCGGTGTTTTTGCGTGTTTTCTAGCAATCATGCTGAGCGTACGATCGCGGAGCTTTCTGCCGCGCGTCAACGGACAGTAGGCCTCGACCTGAATTCGGTGCGCTCGGCAGAATTCCAGCAGTTGCCGCTGATAGAGGAAGGGACTAAATTCGACCTGATTGACCGCCGGCACGACATCCGAGTTGTCCATCAGTTCCTGCAGGTGTGCAACGGTATAGTTGCTCACGCCGATTGACTTGCATTTGCCCCGCGCGCGCAACTCGACAAGCGCACGCCATGAGTCGAGCCGCTTACCCGGCTCGGGCCAGTGGATCAGGTATAGGTCGATGTAATCCAACCCGAGTCGCGACAAGCTCAACTCGCATGCCTTCACCGCCGAAGCATAGCCCTGGTCTGAATTCCATAGCTTGGTAACGACGAATAGCCGTTCTCGGGGAATTCCGCTTTCGCGCACCGCACGCCCCACATCCGATTCATTACCGTAGAACGTCGCAGTGTCAATGTGGCGATAACCCACTTTGAGGGCGTCTAACACTGCGCGCATGCACGAGCCACCCGCGGCGATATCATAGACCCCGATTCCAAGCTTGGGCATTAGCCGTTCGTCGTTCAAAACCGCGGCTGATTCCAGAGTGAGAGTCATGTGGCGCTCCGCATTCCTGCTGTGATCATCGACGCGATCGCCAATATAACGAACTGAAAGGCGTGATGACGTATCAGGGTTTGGCGAGAAAGCATTGACCGCCGGGATTCCGACTATTGAGATTTACGTAACCGAGTGACAGCCCCACCCTCACCCCGGCCCTCTCCCGCCCAGGCGGGAGAGGGGGAAGTCTCCCTCTCCCCCGTTTCCGGGGGAGAGGGCTGGGGTGAGGGGGCGATCGACTAAAACACTGTCATCAAATTACGTAATACTCGAATTTCAACAAGCGGCCTATCGCTTGGCGGCGCGCGCGGGAGTCTTGCGGCGCAGCTTGGGCTCGAACCCCGGTTCGTAATGCGGTCCTGCCATCGTGCCGTCGACGGCTTTGCCGATGATGCCCTGCGACAGATCTTTCAACGCCAGGAAAATCACGTCTTCCTCAGGCGTGGAAACGAGCGTGTGGGGAGCGTTGGCCGGGATGTAGATGAGGGTGCCGGCCGGCGCGACGACGCGCTTGCCGTTGACCGACCCTTTCAGCGTCCCTTTCACCACGTAGTTGAACTGCTCGTTATGGTGGCTGTGCATGCGGGAGCCGGTGCCGCGCGGCTTGTGGATGTATCCAAACAGCATGCGCGCGCCTTCGATGACGCCGCCGTGGGAGGTTGAGTAACCGGTTCCCGCCGCCACCTTCTTCATCTTCGCCATGTGGAATTGATATCTGCCATTGCCGGCCCTGATTGCGCCCGCGGTCCTGGTTTTCTGAGTCGCCATGTTCGAGGTCCAATCCTATAAGTAATCGATTTTCTTCCAGCCATCCACCGGTACCACGTTCTTGCTGTGGCCCGGACGGCGGTCGGCATAGACCTTGCCTTCCTTCATGACCATATGGATGCACTTTTTTTCCTGCAGCACGCGGATGTCCGCGAGTGGATCGCCGTTGACCGCGACGATGTCGGCGTACTTGCCCGTCTCGATGGTGCCGAGGTCGCGCCCCAGTCCGATCGCTTCGGCGGCGTTTTTGGTGGCGGTCTGGATCGCGTGCATCGGCGTCATGCCGAGCCCGACGTAGACTTCAAGCTCCCATGAGTTGGTGCCGAATTGCGGCTCGAAGCCCATGTCGGTGCCCATGGCGATCTTGATGCCCGCTTTGTACATCTTCTGAAACGTGGTGTAGCAGTGCGGCTGCAGCTTCTTCAGCTTGGACAGCACGAATTCCGCGGTGCCGAGCTCGCGGCGCAACTGGATCGCGTGATCGGTGCGGTGCGCGAGAGTCGGCGTCACGGGTATGCCGGCTTCCTTGATCATGCCGATCGTTTCGTCGTCCGAATACACCATGTGCTCGATGGTGTCGGCGCCGGCCTTGATCGCCTTGCGCTGCGCGTTCGTCGTGAAGCAGTGCACGGCCGCGGCTTTGTGGAACGCGTGCGCCTCGTCGCAGATTGCGTCGAGTTCTTCCTGCGTCATGTTGACGATGTCCGGCTCTTCCTTGTCGGTGCCGCCACCGCCGGACGCGCAGGTCTTGACCACGTCGCAGCCCCACAACAGGTTGGTGCGCGCGAGCTTGCGCAATTCGTAGGGGCCGTCGCCGTTGTTGAAGCCGGAGCGCGGCATCGCGCGCGGCTGAATGAGGTCGAGATGCGAACCGGTGATGGTGGTAAAACCGCCGATCAGCATGCGCGGCCCTTCAAGAATGCCGGCATTGATCGAGTCGCGCACGGCGCATAGTTCCTGCGTGAAGAGTCCGCGGCTCGAGTTCATGCCGAGATCCCGCAGCGTCGTGAAGCCCATGTCAAAACAATTCTGCGCGTGAAAGAGCGAATACATCTGCTGCAATTGCGGCGTGACTTCCCATTGCGCGACGCGGTGATTGTGGAAAGTCATGCAGTTGAACATCGCAGTGTGGATGTGGCAATCCATCATGCCGGGAATCAGCGTGCAGCCTGCCACGTCCAGAATCTCGGCGCCGGGCGGCACCTGAACCTTGCCTTTGGCGCCGACTGCGACGATGCGCTCGCCCTTGATCACGATGACGGGATTGTCGATGACGGGCCCGCCGTTGCCGTCTATCAGTTTCGCGCCGGTCAATACGACAGTCTTGCCCTTGTTCTCGGGGGTGGGCCACGCTGCCTCGGGCTTCCACCATTGCTTGTTATCGGCCATGCTGGTTTCGACTCCTTTGCCGGAATGTTGAGCGAACCCGAACAGTAACCACCGCACCGCGCGCTGTCAAACTCCTGAATTTGCCCGGATCGCTGTAAAATCCCCAATCGCATTTCAAACGATCGCACATGGTCTCCTCCGAAGCGGCAGTGATAACGGGCGCAAGTTCAGGCATCGGCGAAGCCGTTGCCAGGGGATTGCTCGAGCGCGGGCTGACGGTCGTCACGCTGCAGCGCTCGGCGCCCAGGATCAAGCACCCGAACCTGCATTTTCGCCCGATCGATCTGACCGATCTCGAGGCGACAAAGTCGCTCGCGCGCGGGATTGCGGCGGAGTTTCCGGTGCGCTACCTCGTGAACAATGCAGGCGCGAACCGTCCCGCGTTGCTCGAGGATGCAACCATCGACGACTTTCAGTACGTGACCGCCATGACGCTCGGCGCGGCCATGCTGCTGATGCAGGCGTTCGTTCCCGGCATGCGCGCAGCGCGGTTCGGGCGCATCGTGAGCATTTCGTCGCGTGCGATCATGGGCAAGACTTACCGCACCGTGTATGCAAGCGCCAAGGCCGGGCTGCTCGGCATGGCGCGCACCGTGGCGGTCGAGGTAGGCGGGGACGGCATTACGGTCAACGTCGTCGTTCCGGGCCCGGTCGCGAGCGATCTTTTCAACATTGGCCATCCGGTGGGCAGCGCCAAACGCCAGACCGTCATCGACAGTGTGCTCGTCAAGCGCGTTGGCACGCCGGAGGATGTCGCGCGCGCCGTGCTTTTTTTCCTCGACCGCGAAAGCGGCTTCATCACCGGGCAGGCATTGTACGTTTGCGGCGGGACGAGCGTCACCGGCACCGGTGGGGCCTGAGCGGACATCGGAAAACCAGGCATCTTCATGCGTTGCGCGACGCGCGGTTCGTTACGCCATCTGGCCGGGCTCGCGCCGGTTTTTTTGCTCGGCGTCTCGGCAATGTGCGCGGGATGGGGTGGTGCGCCGGCGGCTGCCGCTGCGCTCAATCCTGAAATCGAATCCTTCATAGACCAGCTCGTCGCCGATCACGAGTTTGAACGCAGTGAATTGCGACGCTGGTTCAAGCAGGCGCGCGTGCAAAACGGGGTGCTGAAGGCGATATCGCGTCCGGCCACGGCGCGGCCGTGGCACGAGTATCGCGCCAGTCAGCTCACCGAGGCGCGTATCCGCGGCGGCCTCGAGTACTGGCAACGCCACGCCGATACGCTGGCGCGCGCCAGCACCGAGTATGGCGTGCCGGAGGAAATCATGGTCGCCACCATCGGAGTCGAAACGTTTTATGGCAGAAATACCGGGCGCAACAATGTATTCGACGCGCTCGTTACGTTGGCTTTTTCTTATCCGCCGCGCGCCGGACTGTTCCGCGGCGAGCTCGAGCAGTTTTTGCTGCTGACACGTGAGCTGGGCCTGAGTCCGCTGCGCTTCAAGGGGTCCTATGCCGGCGCGCTCGGCGTGCCGCAATTTCTGCCGAGCAGTTACCGGCGTTATGCCGTGGACTTCGATACCAACGGCACGCGCGATCTGTGGGAACACGGCGATGCGATCGGCAGCATCGCGAATTACTACAAGTCGTACGGCTGGCAACCCGGCGAGCCCGTGATCGTGCCGATCGAGGAGCAGGCGGAAACCGCGGGTGAAGAATTCAGACTGCTGCTCGAGCGTGGGCTCAAACCGCATACGACAGTCGCGGAGATCAGGCGCGGCGGCGTGACGCCGGCCGAGCCGGTTGCGGAAGATGCATTAATCTGCGTGTTCGGCGCCGAGAGCGAAGCCGGCATGCGTTACTGGATGGGCTTCAATAATTTTTACGTCATTACGCGCTATAACCGCAGCGTCAACTATGCGCTGGCAGTGCATGAGTTGGCGCAGGAGCTGCGCCGCGCGTGGCATCGCAGCCGCTCCGAATAAGGTGGCCGCGCCTCAGCGCCGGAACGCAACCAGATGGTCGATCTCCAGACGGACGCCGATTTTGTCGCCAATCTCATGATTATGGTGGCTCGGCACGAGTGACAGCACGCGACCGCCGCCGGGTAACCGCAGCGTATAAAGAAACGCGGCGCCGCGAAACGCCTTGTGCAGCACCTCGGCCTGCAGCGGGCTGGAATCGTCGTGCAGGATGTCATCCGGCCGCAGCAGAACGTCGACCGCGGCGCCGCGTGGCCACTCACCGAGTAATTTCGCCGGGAATACGCCGAGTTCGAGCTGAACCTGCTTGCCGTTGACGACCGTGCCGGGCAGAAATGTGCCCTGGCCGATAAAGTCCGCGACCATGCGGCTCGCCGGCTCGTGATAGAGATTGTAGGGCGTGTCCCATTGCTCGATCGTGCCGTGCATCATGATGCCGACCACGTCGGCGATGTTGAACGCTTCGTGCTGATCGTGCGTGACGAGGATCGCGGTCGTGTTCTGCTGCTTGAGAATGTCGCGCACTTCCAGGCTCAGCCGCTCGCGCAACTCGACATCGAGGTTCGAGAAGGGCTCGTCGAGCAGCAGCAGCTCGGGTTGCGGCGCCAGCGCGCGGGCCAATGCCACGCGTTGTTGCTGCCCGCCGGAGAGCTCGTGCGGGAACTTGGCTCCGGAATTGCCGAGACCGACAATGTCGAGCAGCTCGGCGACGCGCAGTTCGCGCTGCGGCCGGCTCGTGCCGTGCAGTCCGAACGCGATATTGGCGGCGATGTCGAGATGCGGAAACAGCGCGTAGTCCTGAAACACCATGCCGATGCGGCGCTGCTCGGTCGGCACGCTGAAATTCCTGCGGCTCACCAGCACGCCGTTCAACCGGATTTCGCCGGCGGCAACCGGCTCGAAGCCGGCGATGCAACGCAGCACCGTGGTCTTGCCGCAGCCGCTCGCGCCGAGCAGGCAGCCGATCTGGCCGCGCTCGAGCGCGAACGACAGTCCGTTCAGGACGCGGTTGCTCCCGTAGGACTGCTCGATACCCTGGATCGCGACCAGCGCATGCGGGTGAGCGGGCGCGATGATGTTTTTATTAGCCATCACATCACATTATAGCGTTTGGCGTTCCAATCAAGAATTATTCTCATTGACTTTGCCAGCGGACCAAGGCTTTGCTAAACTCGAAATTCGCCAGCCAAGCTGGTGAAAAAACGAGAAAAAGCGGGATTTGAGATGAACGATTTATGGCGTATTACGTAATTGAATGACAATTTCGCGGAGGATTGCCCCCTCACCCCGGCCCTCTCCCCCGTTTCCGGGGGAGAGGGAGGAACGCCCCCTCTCCCGCTTGGGCGGGAGAGGGCTGGGGTGAGGGTGGGGTATCACTCGGTTACGTAAATCTCAACTATGATCGAATCCGATACCAGTTCGACATGGCGCTCCCTTC
>JACPTJ010000188.1 GCA_016192835.1 Betaproteobacteria bacterium | reverse complement strand
GTCACGCGGCGCAACGAACTCAATCGATACTGGCATACCGCGGCGGCGCGGCAGGACGCGCTGCATCGCCGCGGCTGGATTGCCTTCCCCGAATATTTTGCCGAGCCGGAGGCCGCATGAAAGTGCGCGCGCTATGAGTGCATTACTGAACGAACCGCGGCCGATCCGCTTCTATCGTCCCGATTACCACGTCCGGACGCCCGAGATGCGCTCGCCGGACTACGTGCAGATGAGTACCGCGGCGGCGATCACGCTCGGGCTGGTTCCGGGCAAAATGCACCGCACCGCTTGCACGCATTGCCTGAACCTGTTGGTGACTTACCCCGAAGGCTGCCGCGCCAACTGTGCTTATTGCGGACTCGCGCGCCATCGTGAGGAAACGCGTGACTACGCTGACCGCAATTTCATCCGGGTCGACTGGCCGACTGCGCGCTACGACGATGTGATTGCGCGGGTGCAGGCGGGGGCCGACCAAGGCCAGTTCCAGCGCATGTGCATTTCGATGATCACGCACCCGAATTCCAACGCCGACACGTTTGTATTGCTCGAGAAATGGATGCGCGAAGTGCCGAGAGTGCCGGTGTCGATCCTGTCCAACCCGACCACGCTCGAGCGCGCTGACCTCGTGCGCATGCAGCGCATGGGCGCCGATATTTTTACCGTCGCGCTCGACGCAGTGACGCCGGAAATTTTCGAACGCACGCGCGGCAAGGGCGTCGACAGCCCGCACAAGTTCGAACACTACTGGCGGGCGATCGAGTGGGCGGCGGAGATCTTCGGGCCGGAGAAATTCGGCGCGCACCTGATCGGCGGCCTGGGCGAGACCGAGCGCGAAATCCTCGAGGTGGCGCAGAAGATCCGCGATCTGGGCGGCCACAACCACATGTTCGCGTTCTATCCCGAGCACGGTTCGCTGATGGAAGACTGGCCGCCGGTCGACCGGGGGCAGTGGCGCCGGGTGCAGCTCGCGCGCTTCATCATCGACTATGCCGGCGGGCACATCCGCGACATGGCATTCGATGCGGAAGGCCGCGTGATCGATTTCGGCGTCCCCGAGCTGAAGCTCGCGGAAATCATCAACTCGGGCAAGCCGTTCCGCACTTCGGGCTGCCCGGGCAAGGATGACGACGTATCGGCGTGCAACCGCCCCTATGGCGACTCGAGCCCGACCGATATCCTGTCGTTTCCGTTCGCGCTCGCGCGGCGTGACGTCGCCAAAGTCAGGCGTCAGCTGCGCGGTGACGACATCAAGGCAGGTATTTAACCCTAGAAAAAGCGCTTAGCCGCCGATGAACGCCGATAAACGCCGAAAGATTAAAGCAGTGCGATGGTTCATGCCGATCACCGGCAAGGTGGATGAGGCAGTTCCCGCAAGACACCGTTTATTGGTGTTCATCGGTGTTCATCGGCGTTCATCGGCGGTTCCGCTCTCATGAAAGAAATCAAGCTCACGGATGTCGCTCAGCTCAGGAACGAGCTGGCGAAATACAAGAAGGGCAAAAAGCTCGACATTCGCCTCTTCAACCAGGTCGCGCGCCTCGCATGGCTCGGCAAGATCGTGCTCTCGCCGCTTGATCCCGAGGATACGGAGTGCAAGGCATGGCTGCTCCACCTGCAGCCGCTGGAGGGGCTTGCGGCAGAAATCATCAGAATCGACGAGGATTTGAACGGCCAGCCGTTTACTTCCCAGATCCACATTCTCGACGCCGAGCAGGGCGAGAGCCTGGCGCAGATCTTTCAGGAGGGTATGCAACAACGCGCGCGCGAGCTCGAAGCGCTCAACCAGCGCGACTTCTACCTCGCGAAATTTTTCAAACCTGAAAAAGGTTCATAGCGCCCGCTTTCATGATTGCTGCCCGATTCCTCGACCTCGGCTTGTTGGAACCGCTCGAGTTCCACGCGACCTACACGGGCGTCGCCGCGGCGTTGTCGCGCGATGCGGCGCCGGTTGTGATGTGGGGCCGCAGCACTCCGCACCTATCGCTCGGCCAGAGCCAGGACCGGCGGCTCGAGCTCGCAGCGGACCTCGATGTTCCGGTTGTCACCCGGCCGCTCGGCGGCGGTGCGGTCTGGATCGATGAAGCGCAGCATTGCCTGATATTGATTGCGCCGCTGGCGCGGGTGCCCGCGCGCCCGGCCGACTGGTTCGAATGGGGGCTTGCGCCGGTGATCGCGACTTACCGCCGCTTTGGTTTGCGCGTGACGCGTCGCGAACAGGATGTGTGGCTTGCCGGCCGCAAAATTTCAGGCAGCGGCGCCGCGACCATCGGGTTGAGTGCGGTGTTCGCCAGCAGTTTCATGCTGCGCTTCCCGGCCGGGAAATTCGCGCGCTGCATCTTCAGTGCATCGCCGGGTTTTCGCGACTGGCTGGTGGCGGGTTTGCAGCACGCGATGACGGACTGGCGGAGCCACCGGCTGCCGCCGTCCGCCGCTGAATTGCGGCGCACATTTCGCAGCGAGGTGGAACATGCTTTCGGTTGGCGGCTGGGCAATTCCGTGCTCAGTGGCGCGGAGCTTGAGGCGCGCGATGCCGCGCGCGGCGAGCTTGCCGACCCGGAACCGTCGCGCCGGCGCCACGTGACTGATGGCATCAAGCTCAACGCCGCGGCATTCCTGACCGAGAGGCGCAGCGGATTGCGCATCGAGCGCTCGCTCAGCGTCGACGGCGTCGTGATCCGGCGCTGCTCGATGGCGGATTGACGCGCTGCGCGCATTTCCCCGCCGTGGCCATTCCGACCATCGCATCGCGACTCGAGCGCCGCTTTATCGTGATGAGCGGCGACGCAAACCTGGTGTCGCGGCTGCGGGAGCAGCTGCCGCCGGGATGGGAGCTGACGCAGGCCGGCGACCTCGATGCGGTCGGCGGATTCGAGGAAATCCTGCAATACCGGTTTTTGCTGCTCGATCTCGACGATGCGAGCGGGTTCGATGCGCTCGACACCCTGCGCAAAGCGCGCGTCGACATGATGCTCAACATTCCCATCTTCTGTTTCGGCGGAGCACGCGCGGTGCGCGGTCAGGCGCGGCTTGCGCGCGCCGATCGTTGCTTCGAGCGTGACGAGATCGTCGCGCGCCTTGGCGGCTTTTGCGAGCAGTTCGGTTGGAGCGGTTAGAAGCCGGCGTCTCGCCGGCCGCCATTGCCGCCGGCGCAACGATGTCCCGATATCATCCGAGCTGATTCAATTGCGCTGTTAGCTTGTCGAGCGTCGCCTGAAACCGGGCAAGCCGCTCGCGCTCCTGCTCGACCACGGCAGCCGGTGCGCGCTCGACGAAGCTCGCATTGGCGAGCTTGCCTTGCGCTTTGGAGATTTCGCCCTCGAGGCGCTGCTGTTCCTTGCCCAGCCGCGCGCGTTCCGCCGCGGCGTCGATTTCGATTTTCAGCATCAGCTTGTAATCGCCGACGATGGATACCGGCGCTTCAGCCTGCGGCAATTCGCCCTCCACAATCGTAACCTCCGACAGGCGTGCCAGCGGCATCAGGTAAGGGGTGAACGCGGCGAGCGTGGCGCGGTCGCCATGCGCGAGCAGCGGCACTTTCTGCTGCGGGCCGAGGCTCATTTCGCTGCGCAGCGTGCGGCATGCGTTGGTGATCAACTTGAGCAGCGCAACTTCGCGCTCGGCGTGCTCGTCGATGCGGCCCGCGTCGGGCTGGGGGTAAGGCTGCAGCATGATACTTGCCCCGCTCCTGCCGGCGAGCGGCGCGACCTTCTGCCACAGCTCTTCGGTGATGAATGGGATAATGGGGTGCGCGAGGCGCAGTGTTGCTTCGAGTACCCGCACCAGCGTGCGCCGCGTGGCGCGCTGCTGCGCATCGTCGCCGTTCGCCAACTGCACTTTGGCGAGCTCGACGTACCAGTCGCAGTACTCGTCCCACACGAACTCATAGACGGCGCGCGCCGCGTTGTCGAAACGGTATTCTGCGAAGCCTGTTTCGAGTTCGGCCTCGGCGCGCTGCAGCCGGCTCGCGATCCAGCGGTCGACGACAGAAAACTCGAGCGGCAGGCTTGCGTCCAGCCCGGTATCCCTGCCATCGCAGTTCATCAGCACGAAGCGCGTCGCGTTCCACAGCTTGTTGCAGAAGTTGCGGTAGCCGTCGCAGCGGCTCATGTCGAACTTGATGTCGCGCCCGGGTGAAGCGAGGCTGGCGAAGGTAAAACGCAGCGCATCGGTGCCGAAGGCCGGAATGCCGTCCGGGAATTCCCTGCGCGTGCGCTTTTCGATCTGCTCTGCCTGGCGCGGGTCCATGAGGCCGGTGGTGCGCTTCGTGACGAGATCCTCGATGCCGATCCCGTCGATCAGGTCGAGCGGGTCGAGCACGTTGCCCTTGGACTTGGACATCTTCTGGCCCTCGCTGTCGCGGATCAGGCCGTGGACGTACACGTGCTTGAAAGGAATCCTGCCGGTGATGTGCCTGGTCATCATGACCATGCGCGCCACCCAGAAGAAAATGATGTCGAAACCGGTGACCAGCACCGACGAGGGCAGATAGAGGTCGAGCGCGGGATTTGATTTCGCCGGATATTCGGGCGTCCAGTCCAACGTCGAAAATGGCCACAGCGCGGACGAGTACCACGTGTCGAGAACGTCAGGATCACGAGTGAGCCCGGCTTGCCTGACCGCTTCAATATTTGCAATATTCTTGCCAAGCGCATCCTGCGACCGCAGGGCAACGGCGTCGGAACGCTCAGAATTCACCACGCTGGATTCGAGCGTGTGCAAAGACTGAATTTTTCGATCGAGGTCTTCGTGAAACAGCCTCTCGGCTTCTTCTTGGTCATGGGCCACATAATAGGACCCGTCAGCCGAATACCACGCCGGGATCTGATGGCCCCACCACAACTGGCGCGAGATGCACCAGTCCTGGATGTTGGCGAGCCACTGGTTGTAAGTGTTGACCCAGTTCTCGGGAATGAACGTGATCTCGCCCGAGGCCACGCATTCCAGCGCTTTCCCGGCGATGGACTTGCCGTCGGGGCCGGGCTTGCTCGTCGCTACAAACCACTGGTCGGTGAGCATGTACTCGACGACTTCGCCGGTGCGGCCGCAGCGCGGCACCTTGAGACGGTATTTTTCCGTTTTCTCGAGCAGGCCTTGCGTCTCGAGATCGGCGACGATTTGCTT
Organism: Betaproteobacteria bacterium; assembly: GCA_016192835.1. Classification (GTDB taxonomy): domain Bacteria; phylum Pseudomonadota; class Gammaproteobacteria; order Burkholderiales; family SG8-41; genus PALSA-1004. The sequence goes on along the minus strand of JACPTJ010000188.1, from coordinate 5,500 downwards.
GCGAGCTTCAAAACGGTCTAGCCCGCCGTATTTTCCCAGATGCTCTTTACGTACCGGCAAATCGAGATAGCCTTTCGCGAACGGCGAAAGCATCAACCTATTCTGCTCCTCGTCAGATTCTTTTTCCGAATCCCACACCTGGGCGTCTCGGCAAATGGTTCCATCAAGTTCCAGAACAACGATGGCTTCTAACAGGTGTTTTCGTCCTATCGCATAGTCGTTGAAATCATGCGCAGGGGTGATTTTCACGCAGCCGGTGCCGAACTCCCTGTCCACATAAGCGTCGGCAATGATTGGAATGTCGCGATCGCATAGCGGAAGCCGTACGGTCTTGCCGACAAGATGCTTGTAACGCTCATCCTCGGGGTTCACCGCGACTGCGGTATCGCCGAGCATGGTTTCCGGCCGCGTCGTCGCGACGGTTAGATGGCCTGAGCCGTCGGCGAGCGGATAGCGGATGTGCCAAAGGAACCCGTCCTCCTCTTCACTTTCCACTTCCAAATCGGATACAGCGGTAAGCAGCTTCGGGTCCCAGTTCACCAGCCGCTTGCCGCGGTAGATCAGGCCTTCGCGGTAGAGACGGACAAAAGTCTCGGTAACGGTCTTCGACAGGCCATCGTCCATGGTGAAGCGCTCGCGCGTCCAGTCGCAGGAGGTGCCGAGCCTTCGCATCTGGCGCGTAATGGTTGAGCCGGAATATTCCTTCCATTCCCACACTTTCTCGACGAACTTCTCGCGGCCGAGAGCGTGGCGCGAAACGCCCTGCGCTTCCAACTGGCGCTCCACCACGATCTGGGTGGCGATGCCGGCGTGGTCGGTTCCCGGTTGCCACAGCGTGTTGTCGCCGCGCATGCGATGGTAGCGTGTGAGCGCATCCATGATCGTCTGGTTGAAACCGTGGCCCATGTGCAACGTGCCGGTGACGTTGGGTGGCGGCAGCAGGATGCAAAAGCTGGCGGGATTTTTGTGGTCGATGCCCGCGGCGAAGTAGCCACGCTGCTCCCATTCGGGGTACCAGCGGTTTTCTATGGCGCCGGGGTCGAAGCTCTTGGCGAGTTCCATTTTTGCTGCGGCGGGTGCCGCATGCTCGGAAAAGCCGCGCATTATACCGGACTCCGCCACCGCATCCTGCGGCGCGTCGGGCCGCGATCCCGCGTCCTCGCGCGGAGCCGGGAGCCGGTTTTTCAGCGCCGCCTCGATCGAGGCGCGCACCGCAGTATCGATGTGGGTCTTCAAATCGCTGCTGATTGTTTGCAGCGCGCGATCGAGGGCGGTCGCGACCTCAGGCATGAAGCGCTGCTCCAGCACGCTTTCGATCTGGGCGTCGAGGCCCTGCCTGAGCTTCTGGTAGACGCCGTGCTCGAGGTTCTGCGTCTGGACGCGCGAAATCACTTCACCGCTTTGCACCGGCGCAGTCAGCCCGTAGTCGGTGTCCCCCGCTGCTGCGTCCGCTCCGGGTGCAGAGAGCGGTGGAGGTTCCGCCGGTTCGGGTGCGACCGGTTCGGGTGCGACCGGTTCCGGTGCGGCCGGTTCGGGCGTGGCGGTGGGTGCTTCGGCAGCGGAGGGTCGGCCGGCAGCGATGGGCGCCGCGATCCAATCGGTCAGCGTCGGAATCGCTTGCGCGTCAGCGTCGCCTCCGACTGCCTCGGTCAGCGTCGGGATGGCGTTCGGATCGGCAGCGGGTCTGGCGGTCGCACGCCGGTACTTGTTAAGCAGCGCATCGGCGCGCCCGAGCACATCCTCGTCGGATGACCAGTTGTCGTCGCTTGCGGCGGGCATCGATTGCTTTTCTGGATTTCGTAACCGCGGTCGCGGTAGAACTTGTAGCGCTCGCGCGCCAGCCGGCGGTCTTCCTCATCGAGGCTGACGATTTCGATCAGGCGCTGGAAGCGGCTGAAGAACGGTGGCCAGTCGGGGCGCAGGTTGAGCAGCACCTGGTCGTGCAGCAGACGGGTGCCTTCGTGGTCGACGATCACCGGTGTGACGGCGGCCAGGCGGTCTTCAGGCATGCAGTGCGGGATGAAGCCGGTCGCCGGCGTGGTCCACAGCGTGCGGCTGAATTTCTGGCTGGCCTCGGGATCGGGGCAGAATGCGAGCACGCGCAGGCCGTGCGCGCAGGCCTTGGCGCTCAGCGCGCAGGCCGTCTGCAGCTTGTTTTCGACGTGAAAATAAAAATCAATTTGAGTCAAAAGCAACCCCCAAAAAGCTTCACCGCAAAGGACGCGAAGGACGCGAAGGGCGCAAAGGGCGCAAAGGGCGCAAAGGAAAAACAAAGGCGTCTATTTGGTCAAAAGCCACCGTCTCGAACTATCGAGAATTGCAACAGATTGAGCTGGTCATTGATCTTCATCTCGGATTACCTTGGCGTCCTTCGCGTCCTTTGCGGTTCAAGATTTGGTCGCCCTGCCAATCAGGAACTGCGTGAGCAGCGGCACCGGGCGGCCGGTCGCGCCTTTTTCCTTGCCCGACTTCCATGCGGTGCCTGCGATGTCGAGATGGGCCCATTTGAATTTCTTGGTGAAGCGCGCGAGAAAGCACGCAGCGGTGACGGCCCCCGCGGGGCGTCCGCCGATGTTGGCGAAATCGGCGAAATTGCTTTTCAGCTGCTCCTGGTAATCCTCGAGCAGCGGCAGATGCCAGGCGCGGTCGTATGCGGTTTCGCCGGCGAGGAGCAGTTCCTTCGCGAGCGCCTCGTCGTTCGCGAACAGCCCGCTCACGACGTGACCGAGCGCGATCACGCACGCGCCGGTCAGTGTCGCGATGTCGACGCCGGGCCTGGTCGGCCCGCCGCTCGGCATGTTCTCGGTGGCGGGAATGATGCCGATGACGTCGATCGGCAGGCGCATCTCGGCGGCCGCCTTCAAGGCGCCGAGCACGCTGGCGGCACCGCACATGTCGAATTTCATCTCGTCCATTTCGGCGCCGGGTTTGAGCGAAATCCCGCCGGTATCGAAGGTGACCCCTTTGCCGACCAGCGCCACCGGCTTGCCGTGCTTCGCGCCGGCACGGTACTCAAGCGTGATCAGTTTCGGCGGCTGCGTGCTGCCGCGCGCCACCGACAGCAGCGCGCCCATGCCGAGCTTTTCCATGTCGTCGCGCTCCAGCACCTGCACTTTCATGCGGTAGCGCTTGGCGAGTTCGCGTGCCTGCTCGGCGAGGTAGGCCGGGGTGCAGACGTTGGCCGGCAGATTCCCGAGATCCTTCGCGAGATTCATGCCGTGCGCGATGGCGAGGCCTTGTTCGAGGCCTGCCTCGGCGCGCCGCCGCGCCGATTTATCGCCCATGCCGAGGGCGAGTTTGCGCAGCGCGGGCTCCTTCTCGTCGCGCCGGCTTTTCATGCGGTCAAAGCGGTAGCCCGCTTCGCGCGCCACCGTGACCGCCTGCGCGATGCGCCAGGTGATGTCGCGCTTCACATCCCCGATCTCGGTGAGGTGCAGCGCGGCTTCCGCGGCGCCGGTCGCGTTCAGCGTCCGGATCGCTGCCGCCACCGCCTCGCGGTACTGCTGGTCGCGGAACTCGCTGTCGCGGCCAAGGCCCACCAGCAGCACGCGTTCGCACGCAACGTTCGGAACGTTATGCAACAAAAGCGTGCTGCCGAGCTTGCCTTCCATGTCGCCGCGCGCGAGGATTGCCGACAGATGGCCGCGCGACGCGCGATCGAGCGCGGCGCCCGCGGCGCTGAACTTGCGCGGCTCGAATACGCCGACCACGCTGCAACCGGTGCGGACGCGCTCCGGTCCACCGCTTTTTATGCTAAATTCCACCGCATTCTCCCGAAGTCCGATTGATGTCAGAAACCACTGATTATCTTCGTAATCTCATCAAAAATCAAAGCGCGTCGTGAAGATTTTCCGTCAATCGTTGGTGCGTGAATTCGCCGCTACGGGGGCGGCAGCTTTCATCGTGCTGCTCGGCATCACGGTCACCACCCAGCTGGTGCGCTTTCTCGGTCTCGCGGCGGGCGGTTCGATCACGTTCAGCGGCGTATTCGCGCTGCTCGCATTCACCTCCTTCAGCTATCTGCCGGTGCTATTGTCGCTGACGCTGTTCATCGCGGTGCTGATGTCATTGTCGCGCGGTTACCGCGATTCGGAAATGATCGTGTGGTTCAGCTCCGGCCTGAGCCTGACCGCATGGATCCGGCCGGTGCTGTCGTTCGCCGTGCCGATCGTGATCCTGATCGCGCTGCTGAGCCTGGTGCTGTCGCCGTGGGCGATCACCAAGAGCGATGAATTCAGGGGCTACATGGATAATCGCGACGACGTATCCCAGGTGACGCCCGGCGTCTTTCGTGAATCCAGGCACAACGAACGCGTGTTTTTCGTCGAAAACGTGAGCGAGGGCGACAACATGGTCGCCAACGTGTTCGTGAGCTCCACCCAGCATAGCCAGACGGGGGTGATGGTGGCCAAGCGCGGCTTTCTGGAGACGGCTGACAACGGGGATCGCTTTCTGGTGCTGCTCAACGGCAGGCGTTACGAAGGCCTGCCCGGCAGCGCCGAATACAAGGTCAGCGAATTCGAACGCTATGCAATGCGCATCGACGTGCGTGAAGCGAGAGCTTCGACCCCCTCGGCGAAGTCCCTGCCGACGCTCGATCTGCTGAATCACCCGAACTCGATCCACCGCGGCGAGCTGGCCTGGCGCATCGGCCTGCCGTTGTCAGCGCTGGTACTGGCACTGCTTGCGATCCCGCTGTCTTTTGTCAATCCGCGCGCCGGGCGTTCGTTGAACCTGGTGCTGGCGATCCTCGTCTACATGATTTACAACAACGTGCTAAGCATCGCGCAGGCCTGGATCGTGCAGCAACGCATCAGCCTGCCGCTCGGGCTGTGGGGCGTGCATGCGGCGATGCTGCTGATACTGGCCGTGCTGTTCTTCCGGCGCCTGACGCTGTTCTCGGTATTCCGCTACCTCAAATGAGAGTCATCAGGCGCTATCTGGCGGCTGAAATCACCACCTCCACGTTGCTGGTGTTCGCGGCGTTGCTGATGCTGTTCGCATTCCTTGATTTGATTCATGAGCTGGGAGAGCTCGACAAGGGCACTTATAGGCTCCCGCACATCATCGCGTACGTGCTGCTGAGCGTGCCCGGCCACGTCTACGAATTGTTTCCGATCGCCGCCCTGATCGGCACGCTGTTCGCGCTCGCCCAGTTGGTGGCCAATTCCGAATACACGGTGATGCGTGTTTCGGGAGTATCGATTCCGCGCATGGCGTTGACGCTGGTCGAGGTCGGGCTGCTGTTTTCGGTGCTGACTTTTGTCACCGGCGAATTCGTCGCGCCCCCTGCCGAACAGGCCGCGCAGCAGTTGCGCGCCAAGGCCATCACCGGCGTGATCGCGCAGGAATTCCGCTCGGGTCTGTGGGTCAAGGACGAGCGCCACTTCGTCAATATCACGCAGGTAATGCCGGATTCGGTATTGCAGGGCGTAAAGATCTACGAATTCGATGCCGAGCATCGATTGCGGCGGATCAGCCTCGCGCGGCGCGGCGAGTA
>JACPTJ010000187.1 GCA_016192835.1 Betaproteobacteria bacterium | reverse complement strand
CGGCACCGATGTGATCAAGGCAATCGCGCTCGGCGCGCGGGCCGTGGGCGTGGGCAAACTGCAGGGCCTTGCGCTTGCCGCGGCGGGCGAAGCGGGAATCGCGCGCATGCTCGAATTGATCGAGCTCGAAATCCGCACCATGATGGGCTTGATGGGCGTGACCTCGCTCGCGCAACTGAATCCTTCCTGGTTACGTCCCGCGCAACCGGTATCCGGCGCCAGCATTACGAGCGCGTATCCGTGGTTTGAAGAGAGCCTGCGTTCTCGGTGATCGATGGAGCTTTCTTGAAAACCTCTTAACGCAGAGGACGCAGTGGACGCAGAGGTCCGCGGCGGAAACGCTGCAACTCATGGCCGGCGTGGCTTCTGCAAACATCGTGGCCAAGGATCGCTCACAACCCAGGTGTCCCCCGTACAGTGCTTTGATTCAGTCCAGGATTCGACTCGGCGCACCTCAGCGTCCTCTGCGTTTGGAGCTTAGATTGACCGAATTCACACAATCCGCAAGTCCTGTTCAGCTCGCACCGCGTCTTGCGGCGATCATGGAGCAGGAGTATCCGCGATTCTCGGATGCCGAGTACGCGCGCCGGCACCAACAGCTTGCGGCTGTAATGGAAGAAGCCGCCGTCGACCATTTGCTGGTCGTGACCAACAATCGCGCGGGGAATGCGACGCAATGGGTGACGGGATGGCCGGGAACGGTTGAGGCTTACACGATATTCAAGCCCGGCGTGAAGATGACCCTATTCATGGAGTGGTACAATCATTTTCCGCTCGCTAAAAAAATCGCGCGCGACGTCGACGTGCAGTGGGGCGAGCACCAGGGAACGGCGAGGACGATCGCTGAACTCAGGCGCCGGGGAGCCAGGCGCGTTGGCATCATGGGGCCGCTGGGTATCTCCAAATACCGCCAGCTCGAGGAAAATTTCCAGATGTTGAGCCTCGATGCGCAGTACGTGAGGTTGCGCCTGATCAAGTCCGAGGAGGAAATCGACTGGCTGCGCATCGGTGCCGCACTGACCGACCTGGGACTCGCGGCGCTGCTGAGCGAGGCGAAACCGGGACTCACCGAGCGCGAGCTGGGCAACATCGTCGAGCGCGCCTACGTCGGGCACGGTGGCACCACGATGATTCATTACATCGGCTGCACCTCGATGGCCAAACCGCATATCTTCGTTCCGCCCCAATTTCCATCGCCGCGCGAGCTCGGGAAGGGTGACGTGATTTTCTGCGAGCTGTCGGCTTTCTGGTGGGACTACGCGGGGCAGATACTGCGCACGTTCACCGTGGATGCCGAGCCGACGCCGCTATACCGGGATCTGCACGCAACGGCGGAAGCAGCATTCGATGCGGTGACGAGAGTGGTTCGTCATGGCACCACGATGCAGGAGATCGTCGACGCCGCGGGAGTGATCGAGAGCAACGGCTTCACGACCTGCGACGACCTGATGCACGGCTTCGGCGGCGGCTACTTTCCCCCGATTCTCGGCACCAGGAGCCGCCCCGCGGGGCCGCTGCCGGCAATGACGCTGGAAGAGAACATGACGGTCGTGGTGCAACCGAACGTGATCACGCGCGGGCAGAGCGCCGGCGTGCAGGTTGGCGAGCTGATCCGCGTCACCCGATCCGGTTTCGAACGATTGCATCGCGCGGAACGCGGGTTGTTCCGGGTCGGCTGAAGATTGCCAGGGCGCAGGTGCGGCCGTTCGTGCGGGTCGTAGACGCCAGGAACGCCGAGGGTCTTGGCGACAAGATTTCCGCCCCGATTCTTCTGCGCGCAGACAAAGCGAACGAATGAACGGGGGGGGCTTGCAGATTAGAAATGGAGTTCTATAATGCAAGAACATGAAACGCCGTCTCGCCACCGCAGTGCTGCGCGCGCGCCTGGCGCGGTTTCCGGCAGCGGCGCTGCTCGGGCCGCGGCAGAGCGGCAAGACGACGCTCGCCCGCAGCCTCTCGCGGCGCTACTACGACGCCGAGCAGCCGGCCGACCGCGTGCGCCTGGACCTGAACTGGGAGGCGATCACCTCGGGGCACGAGTTGGTGGTGATCGACGAAGCGCAGAACTGGCCGGAACTGTTTCCGCGGCTGCGCGCGGCGATCGACGCCAGCCGGCGCCGCAACGGCCGCTTTCTGCTCCTCGGGTCGGTGTCCCCAGTGCTCATGCGCGAGGTATCGGAATCGCTGGCGGGACGGCTTGCCCGGGTGGAGCTTACGCCCTTCTTGCTTCCGGAGCTGGGCAAGCACGCGCTGGCGCGGCTGTGGCTGAACGGCGGGTTTCCGGATGGAGGAGCGCTGCACGGGCGACGGTTTCCCGTGTGGCAGCGCGACTATCTTGCGTTGATGGCGCAGCGCGATCTGCCTGCCTGGGGGCTGCCCGCCCGGCCACAGGTCACCGACCGGCTGCTGCACATGCTCGCGGTGGCGCACGGCCAGTTGTGGAACGCCTCCGCGGTCGGGCAGAGTCTCGGCCTGAGCTATCACACGGTGAATGGTTATCTCGACTATCTGGAAGGCGCGTACCTCATCCGGCGGCTTTCTCCCTGGAGCGGCAACCTGCGCAAGCGGTTGACCAGGAGCCCGAAGGTCTACCTGCGGGATACGGGACTGTTGCACGCGTTGCTTCGCATCGGCTCGCGTACGGAGTTGCTGCGGCATCCCGCGGCGGGGGCGAGCTGGGAAGGATTCGTCATCGAACAACTGCTCGGCACCCTCGCCGCGAGTGGAATGGATGCCGAGGCGCATTTCCTGCGCACGAGCGACGGCTACGAGATCGATCTGCTACTCGCGCTGCGAGGGGTCACGGTGGCCATCGAGATCAAGCTCTCGGCCCATGCCACACCCCAGGATCTTGGGCGTCTCGAGCGCGCCGCGGACCTGGTATCGGCCGAGCACAGGTATGTTGTGTGCCAGACAAACGAACCGGTGGCGAATGGCACGCGCGGCGTGTTCGATCTCACCTCGGCCATCAAGCGGCTGAAAAGTCTCGGGCGCGCGGGACAATGAACGCAAATACCGCTAAGGTGCCCGGGTTCGCCATTTCGCAGGAAATTCTGACAGGCGCCGACAAGGTGATTGAACGGAATTGCGCGAAGGCCGAGGCCCGGGGCGCGATCAACTCGCCGGCTATGCTTGCGTCCAGAACTGCCGCGGCACCGACGGCGCGCTAGGATAGGCGCATGACGAAGCACCAATCCAGGCCGGCAAGGAACAATCAACGCTGCGACGTGGTGATGCTGGTGGACGCGGAAACCGGCGAGCGCAACAGGTCTGGCCGCTTTGTGCCTGACCGGGGCGGCATGGAGCAACATGTTCTCGAAGCCCTGCACGCGCGCTATTCGCGGGTCACGGTGGTGCCGTTCGGCCCCGATATCGTCGCGATTCTCACCGAATTGCGCAAGCTCAGACCGCGCATTGTCTTCAATCTGACCGAATGGGTTGATGGCGACCGCACGCTCGATCACGCGATCGGCGGACTGCTCGAGATGATGAAGTTCCGCTACACCGGCACCGGCCCGGCCGGCATGCAGCTCTGCCGGGACAAGGCATTGTCGAAGCAGATCGCCGCCGCAGCCGGCGTCGATGTGCCCTGTTGTTTCACGCTCGGGCGCGGCGAACGCATCGAAAACCCGGGACTGCCGTTCCCGCTGATCGTCAAGCCGCGATACGGCGACGCCTCCGACGAAATCGCCAAGGCATCGCTGGTCAGGACGCCGCGGGAATTGCGCAAGCGGGTGAGGGCGCTGCGCTCACGGCGCAAGGGGGCGGTGGTATGCGAGGAATTCATTCCGGGCCGCGATATCTACGTCGGGATAATCGGCAACGAGCCGCGGGTGCTCGCACCGACCGAAATGGTGATCGGGAGCAAAAAGGCGTCGGCGCCGCAATTCGCGACGTACCGCCTCAAGAATGACGGCAGATATCGCACCAAATGGCGGGTGCGCTACCGGCTCGCGGCGCTGCCGAAACCGGTATTGCGGAAAATCGCGGATTTCAGCAGGAAAGCGTTTCGCGCGCTGCAACTGCGCGATTACGCGCGGCTCGATTTCCGGCTCACCGCCGAGGGCCGGGTGGTGTTCATCGAAGCCAATCCCAACCCGGACCTTACGCCGCACACGCTCGGCCGCAACCTGTGTTTCGTCGGCATCGAGTATCGCAACCTGATCCCGCGCATCGTCGAGACTGCGCGCAAGCGCTATCGACAGCGTTAAATCGCTTCAGCCCCGTTCACCAGTTGCATCGGTAGGGCGCAGCTGTAGGGCGCGGCGGTAGGGCGCGGCGCGGCTTCAGCGCGCCATCAACTCGGCGGCAACTATTCGGCGCGATAAATCCGCGCCCTACGATGGCGCGATAAATCCGCGCCCTACGGTCAGACAACGCAGTCAAAACACTTTCTTCCTGCGCCACTTCCTGGGACGGTCGCTCGGGTAATTGAGGCCGCTGGCATCGACACCGAGATCGACGAATAGCTTGGCCAGCACGATGGCGGAACTGTAGCCCTCCAGTACCGGCACTTCCCAACCGATGCCGTGCAGGCGTTTTTGGAGAAATGACTG
>JACPTJ010000013.1 GCA_016192835.1 Betaproteobacteria bacterium | reverse complement strand
TTCCAAGCTGGATCCCATCAAGGATTTCACGCCAATCAGCCTGCTCACCGACGGGCCCAATTTTCTCGTGGTGCATCCCTCGGTCCCGGTGAAGAACGTCAAGGAACTCGTCGCACTGGCGAAGAAAAACCCGGGCAAGCTTAACTACGCGACTTCCGCGAGCACGACTTTCCTGCAAACCGAGTTGTTCAAGTCGATGGCCGGCATCAAGATGACGTCGATTCCCTACAAGGGTGCCGCTCCTGCCGTGTTGGCCTTGCTCGCCGGCGAGGCTCAGGTTCAGATTACCGGCATCATCAACATGATTAATCACCTCAAGGGGGGCAAAGCGCGGGCGCTTGCGGTCACCAGCGCGAAGCGCTATTCGCTGGTACCGGATATTCCGACGGTAAGCGAAAGCGGCGTCCCGGGTTATACCTCGAGCGTCTGGTATGGCATGCTTGCTCCGGCGAAGCTTCCCTCGAACGTTTTGAAATCGCTGAGCACGACCTCGCACAAGGTAATGCAGGAGCCTCAGGTCAAGGCCCAACTATTGAACCTGGGTCAGGAACTCATGCTGAACACGCCTGCAGAATTTATCACGTATATCCGGGAAGATCGCAACAAGTGGGCCAAGTTGGTCAAGGAGATCGGCGGCTTGAAGTAACCGTCGTCAGTAAAGTGAAGGGGAACGGTGGCGAGCCTTTGCGATAACGATGCCCGATAACTGATCACATTTCAATAGACTGTTAACCTAAGAGACACGTCGATGAAATCGATTACGAGAATCGTTATCGCGTTACTGCCCTTTGTTTGGATCGCCCTGAGTCACAGCGCGCCTGCTGCCTACCCGGAGAAGCACATCCGGCTGATCGTGACCTTTCCGGCGGGCGGCACCACCGACATCATCGGCAGAATGATCAGCCAGAAGCTCGCCGAGCGGCTCGGGCAGCCCATCGTAGTAGACAACCGCGGCGGCATGGGCGGATCGTTGGGCACCCAATTAGCGGCAAAGGCGGCACCGGACGGCTACACGGTGGTGCTCTCAAACGTTGGCTCGTTCACCCTCAACACGGTGCTCTTCAAGAACCTCGGCTACGATCCGCTGAAAGATTTCAACCCGGTGACTTCGGTGGTGGCGGTCCCCAATTTTCTTGTCGTGCCGGCTTCATCACCCTACAAAACACTCGCCGAACTCATCGCCGCGGCCCGCGCCAAACCAGGCGCGCTCACCTACGCGGGCAGCGGAGTCGGCTCGTCGCCTACGCTCGCCGCCGAACTGCTGAAAATAATGGCCAAGGTTGATATCACTGGAGTCCCTTACAAGGGCGCCGCTCCGGCCATCGTGGACGTGCTGTCCGGCCAAGTCAGCATGAAGTTCGATAACGCCTTCGCGGTCCCTTACTTCAAAGCTGGCAAGCTGCGCTTGCTCGGCGTGAGCGGCTCGAAACGCATCGGCATCATGCCCGACGTGCCCACCATCGCCGAGCAGGGCTACCCCGGGTTCGACGTGGTAGCGTGGTACGGCATCTGGACACCTGCCAAAACGCCGCCTGAGATCATCCGCAAGCTCAACACGGAAATCAATGTCATCCTCAAGCTGCCGGATGTCGTCGAACACATGAACGGCTTGGGGATGATTATCATGGGCGGAACGGTGAAGGAGTTTTCCGCCTACCATCGATCTGAATTCGACAAGTGGACGAAGTTCATCAAGAACACCGGCATCGCGCCGAAATAGCGTGGTCCGCTCAGTCAGCAGCAGTAGTGGCAGTTTAACGCCGTCCACGCCAACACCTAAGCTTCAAGACGCGAACTGCGCAAGGCTGCCGGCATATCGGTAATCAGGGTGGTTGCCGATCGGCGAACCGCTCTTTGACGGGGGACGGTCTTGAAGGAGGGGCAGACGAGTATCGCATTGCGTCGCACGTGTGGTTTGGCGCTGTTGTCGTGGCTGTGCGCGTGCGCAAGTGCCGCGATCGCGCAAACCTACCCTGCCAAGCCGATTCGCCTTATCGTGCCACTCGCCCCGGGAGGCGGCGTCGACACCACCGGGCGACTCATCGGTCAGAAGCTGACCGATGCGTGGGGGCAACCGGTCGTGATTGAAAATCGTCCCGGCGGGGGCGGCACGATTGCCACCGAGATGGCCGCCCGTGCGATGCCCGATGGATACACCTTGGTTATCGTTTCCTCGGCCCACGCCATTACGCCGAGCCTCTATAAGCTTTCCTACGATGCCGTCGGGGATTTCAAGCCGATCACGCTGGTCGTGCTCGCGCCTTTCGTCCTGGTGGCCCATCCGTCGTTGCCAGTGCGTTCCGTGAAAGAATTGATCGCGCTTGCCAAGGCGCGCCCGAATCAGCTTTTGTGGGCATCTTCCGGCAACGGCAGCCCCGGGCATCTCGCAATGGAGCTGCTCAAGATGATGACCGGCGTGCAAATCGTTCATGTGCCGTACAAAGGTACGGCACCCGGGATAACCGATTTGATCGGCGGCAGGGTTTCGGTGAATTCCGCAACCGTGGTTTCGACGATGCCCCATGTCAGCGCGGGCCGGCTGCGGGCGCTGGCGGTGCTGAGCGGCAAGCGATCCCAAGCGGCGCCGCAGCTTCCGACCGTCGCGGAAGCGGGCGTTCCCGGCTACGAGATCGACGTTTGGTACGGCATCATGGCACCGGCGAAGACGCCGAAAGAGATCATCGCCAAGCTTCACGACGAAACGGCGAGGATTCTGGCGCAGCCGGAGGTAAAGGAACGGATGTTGGCGATAGGACTCGAGCCGGTCGGCAGTCCGCCCGGCCGGTTCGCCGAGTACCTGCGCGCGGAGGTGGCGAAGTGGGCCAAGGTGATCCGCGTGGCCGGCATCCGCATCGATTAGCCGCGCCGCAGCGGGAATTCACTCTTCACGCCTTCACGGCGCTGCTTGGTCAGCGGTCTTACGCCGCCGCCGCGCAAAGCCGCACGAGGCGCCCGGCATCGTCGATGAGCTCGAGGTTTCGCACGGCTTCGACGACTTCTTCGGCGCGTGTCCAGTCCGGCCGGCCAAAGCGCGCGCAATCGAGAAACTTGCCCGCCACGTCATCGTAGGACATCGGGTTTTTCGGGTGCCCCTTGACGTACTCGACGGTGCGCTGCGTCGCGCGTCCGTTGCGCTCGATCACGGTCACGATGCCGGGCATCGGAAAGGTACCCCGCCCGTCGTTCTGCGAGCCGGTCTGAAGATCGACCTCGATTCTCGGCATCAGCGCCTTCACCGCCGGGTCGCCAAGGCTCAGCGGGTTCACTGCCTGAAAACCGATGCTGCGATGAACCGCGGCCCAGGCCAGCATGAACGGCAGGCTGAACTGTGCCTCGGCTATGCTCGCGGGATTCCATTTGCGCTCGCGCGTGGTGCACACGACGTCGTGCACCTCCTTGTTGGTGACGACGACACGGACGCGCTCGATGTCCTCCGCGCCAATGCCGGCATCCCCGAGAGCCTGCAGTAACGCGTCGATCGGGCCGTGGATAAACTTGCAGCACGGATAAAGCGGCTTGATGCTGATATCGTTCACCAGCCATCGGCCGCCAAGCTCCCGGACAAGTTCCTGGGGTTCGTACTTGCCGCGCTGGAACACGTGATAGTAGCCGAAGCGGCCTTCGAGAACATCGACCGATCCCGTGAGATTCCGCTCCGCCATCAGTGCCGAGATGACGCCGCCTTCGGCCGCGATACCTTGCATCAGGCGCACCGTCATCGCTCCGGCGAGAAAGCCCTGCTGGTTGCCGGCGGTGCGCGCGTGGGCAATACCCATCGCGTGACGCGCCTGCGCCGTGGGCAGCTTCATCAGGCGCGAGGCCGTCAGCGCCACGCCGTAGAACGCACACTGGTAGGTCATGGAGCTTCCCGTTTCGCTGAAGCCGATGCGCGGCGCCGCCGACATGCGGCAGATCAACTCCGAGCCCATCGCGACTGCGGCAATGAGCTCGCGGCCGTCGATTGGCCGCCGCGCCTCGCTTATCGCGAGCGCGGCCGGTACCGTGCTGACGTTGACGTGGCAGGTATTCTGCTCATGCACATCGTCCAGGTCCCAGGCGCGGGCCGCGGTGGCATTGACCAGGGTCGCCAGAGGCAGCGGAAGCCGGCGGCCATTGCAGATCAGTGTTGCTTCAGGATTTCCGCCCCAATGACACGCGAGAGCGGCCAATTCGGGTACCGACTCGCCTCTGCCGCCTGCGATCGCGGCGCCAAGGGTGTCCAGAACCGCGATCTTGGTGCGGGCAACGACCGATTGGGGAAGATCGCGGTACCCGGTGCCCAACCCGAATTCCAGCCAGCGCTCCATCGCATCCGGTTTGGCCATTGATCGCATACCCTTTCTTTAAAGGCTTAAACGGATTTGGCGAGACGGAATTTGAGTATCGCCATCTCCGGCGTTGCGGGTTCGAATACTGCTTCGAGAGCCGCATCGCAGGTCAGTTCTGCGGCGGAAGCCCCGACGATAGTGGTCATCAACACCGGCCCTTCTTCCAATTCCACGAACGCGACGATGTAAGGCGGCGGGAATTCCTTGAAGTACTGACGGTGCATCACGACCCACGACCACAACCTCGCGCGGCCCGACGCCGTGACCGTATCGATGTCGCCTTGCAGGCACCGGGGGCACCGGGGGGACGGAGGCAACCACAAATGCCCGCAATTCCGGCAGTGCGGCAACCTCAGTTCGTTATGGACGCTGCCATCCCAGTAAGCCCGGTTGTATTCCGAGATTGCCGGAAGCCGGGGTCGAAGCAGGTCAGTGTGAGACATGATCAGCGGCTGAAGAGAATGGACGAGACGATCGGTGAGGCGCAGATATACTGGACAAGCTCGCAGTTTTCCACCTGGTGTTTTCCCGCCTGGCCCTGAATCTGGCGCACGGATTCCGCCAGCAAGCCAAATCCCTGCATGTAGCCTTCCGCGGTATGGCCGCCGCTGGTATTGATCGGCAGCTCTCCGTTCAGCTCGATGCGGCCGTCCTGAACCCAGTGACCGCTTGCGCCCCGCGGGCAGAAACCGAAACCTTCGAGCGAGAAGAGTATCGTCGGCGTAAAGTTATCGTAGATCTGCGCGCAGTCGACGTCGCGGTGCGTTATTTTCGATTGTGAGCGGATTTCATGAGCGACCGCCTGGCAGGCCGAATAGAAATAATCCCGCGATGTGTAATGCGCGCTGAAACTTCCGGCAGTCGCGCTGGCGAGCACATGGACGGGGGGATGCTTCAAATGCCGGGCCATGTCGGCGGCAGCCACGATAAGACACACTCCGCCGTCGTTGATCATGCAGTAATCGAGCAGGCGCAGCGGTTCGGCGACGAAGGGAGAGGCATAGTAGTCATCCCTGCTGATCGGTTTTCGAAATACGGCGGCTTCGTTCAACGCCCCGTTCCTGCGATTATTGATGGCGAGTGCAGCCAGACCGTCCGGCGGCGTCCCATACTCGTATTGGTGCCGCCGATACATCATCGAGACGTAGGCGCCGGGCGACGTCATGCCGTACATGGCATCGTAAGCCGCGGGGCTGTGCGGATCGAATTTTCCGCCATATTTGTCACCGGCCGAACGGCCGTTATTGCCGTAGAGAATTGCGACGGTTTTCGCTTTTCCGGTGGCAATGGCGGAAACCGCCTGCTGGACCGCGACGCCCGCCATGCGTCCCGTGCCTTCCAGGCTGTAAGCCATGCGCACTTCCGGCAGGCCGATTTCGGCCGCGACCTGCTGATAGGAACTGATCCGAACGCAAATGAGCCCGTCCACAGCGGTCTTGTCCAGCCCCGAATCAAGGAGCGCGGCGCGGAACGCATCGATCGCCAGGCTGTGCGCGGTACGGGGAATCGCCGGTGACTGGTGAAGCTCGGCGAAGTTCGTGCTGCCCACGCCGACTATTGCCGCCTTGAAACCCTCTCCCATGTCTTTCGCCCCGCTGCCCTTCGCCGACATCAACAAATAAAGTTGCTCCGCGTGCCCTGCGCCTCTCCCCGCGGCAAGCCACGGGGAATTGCAATGGGTGCGCTTGCGCACCATCCGGCAATCGGTGCGCAAGCGCACCCTACACCGAAAATTGAATGGTATACGATGATGCTAACATGGTGTGCAATTTCATGAGGAGGGGTTGATGCTGCCGCTGAGCGGAATTCGCGTGCTCGATTTCAGCACCTTGCTGCCGGGTCCGCTGGCGAGCCTGCTGCTGGCTGAGGCCGGAGCGGAAGTGATCAAAGTCGAGCGGCCGGGAAGCGGCGACGATATGCGGGGCTATGAGCCGCAACTGGACGGCACGGGAGCGGGTTTCGGGCTGTTGAACCGCGGCAAACGGTCTCTCGCGCTCGACCTCAAAGACGCAAATGCGGTAAACGCGCTGCTGCTACTCGCCGCCACCGTCGACGTCGTGATCGAGCAGTTTCGGCCTGGCGTCATGGACAGATTAGGCCTGGGATGGGACGCATTCCGGTCCGCGAATTCGCGGCTGATTTTTTGCTCGATTACCGGTTATGGCCAGTGCGGTGACAACTCGCAGGTTGCGGGCCACGATCTTACTTATGCCGCGGACGCCGGGCTATTGAGCCTGGCGAGTGCCAGGGACGGAACACCGGTCATGCCGCCGACGCTGATCGCCGACATAGGCGGCGGCGCGCTCCCCGCGGTAATCAATATTCTCCTCGCTCTGCGCCGGCGGGAGCAAACCGGAGAGGGATGTCATCTCGACATACCGATGGCGGACAACCTGTTTCTCTTCTCCTTCTGGGGACTGGCGGCCGGCTTCGGCGCCGGGAAATGGCCGCGACCCGGGAAGGAATTGCTTACCGGAGGCTCGCCGCGTTACGGGATCCATAGAGCTTCGGACGGACGCTACGTCGCTGCAGCGCCGCTCGAAGACAAGTTCTGGCAGGCGTTCTGCGAAACGATCGGCTTGCCTGCCCATCTGAGAAACGATGCAAAAGACCCTGCCGCGACGTTGCAAGCCGTTGCAGAGTGCATCGGATCACGGCCGTCGAGCTTCTGGGAGCAGGCGATTTCGCGCGTGGATGCCTGTTGTCGCGTGGTGCGCAGTCTCGAAGAAGCGGCGGCCGATCCGGGCTTTGCGGCGCGGGGCTTATTCGATCGGCGGGTTCTTGTCGGACGCCGCGAACTGCCTGCGCTGCCGCTGCCTTTGGATCCGAAGCTGCGCGACCCGGCGCGCTCTGCGCCGGCGCCCGGAGTCGGCGAGGACAACCAGCTCGTGGAAAATCCGGCGGCAGGTTGAGTCCGCGCCCTACGGTGGAAGCGGGTCTCGTAGGGCGCAGCTTTAGCGCGCCATCAACCGGCGGCAACTATTCGGCGCGATGAATCCGCGCCCTACGCTCGGTGGCCTCGGCTTCGGACACGCTAAAACCCTCGCCATCCGCAACAAACTTATTTCGAACCTGTACCAGCTTTCAGGTTACGCGGTTAAAGCAGTTGTTGGGCGGCTATTACGCAGAAACCCCTTTCGCCGGCATCCGCCTTGGAAAAGTCACAACGGCCCGGCCGCTCACCTTCTGATTCTGGCGGAGGCGCTTGGCAAGTTTCTCCAGATCGTAATCGCAGGCGGCGAATAGTTGCTCGCGGGCGGAACGCACCTCCGCCACGATCTCGTCAATCCAAGGTTGTTCATCGCGTTGCGGATGTACCATAGTCAGTCTCCCATAAGTTCGTCGGGCGTGCACAGAACAGGCGGTTCGTAGCCATTGTCACGGCAGGCTCTCTCTACCTTTGGTCGGAGCTCAGCATTCGCAATGTGCGTCGAGTTCCAGGTCAGCAGATAATTAATACCGTGGCACGCGGCGAACGAAATATGAAGGGCATCCGCTGCGGCACGTGCTGGAAGGCCAGCGCCTTGCACAAGGTTTCGTGCGAGAGCTATCGCCTCTTCGGTGATACTCAGCGAGGGTAAATCCCGAATCAACCGAGCCCGCCTCTCAGCAGCATCAGGGTCGCCTGCAGCGGCTTCGGCAACCACAAGCTCGGATATGCATACCTCGAACGCCGAGCGACGGCGCGTCCACCACTCGTGCGTTAGCTGCTGCCGCGCTGCCGTGACCAAGTCCCGGCTTGGGCGGGCTGCGAGGTAGCTGATGATCGAAGTTTCGAGATAGACTCGGTCAGGCATTACAGAAGCTTAGCGCAACTGCCTTGAAATGACCAACCGGGGTATCCAGAACCCGGCAAGCTGAGAACACGGACAAGTTCTGGCAGGCGTTCTGCGAAACGATAGGCTTGCCTGCCCATCTGAGAGACGACGCGATAGACCCCGCCGCGACGTTGCAAGCCGTTGCAGAGTGCATCGGATCACGGCCGTCGAGCTTCTGGGAATAGGCGAGGACAATCAGCTCGTGGAAAATCCGGCGGCAGGCTGAGTCCGGGCCGTCAATAGTGCAAACGGGCACCCGGCCTGGGCCACCTCGTTGAGACCAGCTGACCGGTGGTCGACAATGTGACGAAAGCCGTTTGCATGTCTTCACCGCCAAAGCAGATGTTGGTGGCATAGCGGTCCGGGGTCGGCACAAAGTCCACCAAGCGGCCCGCCGGCGATATTACCGAAATTCCACCGTTGATCAGGGTGCCTACGCACAAATTGCCGTCGCGCTCCATCGCCATGGAATCAAAGAGCTGATAGTTACTCGAACCGATCAGCAACTTGCCGCCGTTGGGGGAAGGCCATGGCATGGGATCGATTTCACCCGGTCCGGTGATTTGAAACTCCCATACCCTGGCCGTGATCGTTTCCGAAACGTACAGCCGCTTGCCATCCGGCGAGAGGCCTATTCCATTCGCAGTGAGCATGGGAAAAACGACCGTCTTGAGCGTGCTGCCGTCCGGGCTTGCGTAGTACACAACGGAGCGATCGATCTCGCGGTCACGGCCTTTTCCCATGTCGGTGAACCAGAACCTGCCGGTGGAATCGAATACGATGTCATTCGGGCCTTTGATCGGCTGTTCTCTGGTCCCGGTGTAGAGCGTAGTTACGATACCGGTTTTGAGATCGACCCTTTGAATGCTGCCTCCCGTGTAGTCCTCGGACTGCAAGACCGGCCTCAGCATGCCCGGTTCCTCGTGCCATTTGAAGCCCCCGTTATTGCAGACGTAGCACGCGCCGTCCGGGCCTATGGCGGCGCCGTTCGGCCCGCCGCCCAGCATCGCAACGATTGACTGGGTGCCGTCGGCGGCGATACGCGTGAGGGTTTTCCGCTCGATTTCCACCACCAGCACGGAGCCGTCGCGTAAAGCAATCGGTCCCTCGGGAAATCGCAACCCCGTAGCCATGGTCGTCCAGATGCCCATTGAGAAGGTCCCCCTTGATGATCGCAATCGGCCCGCCTCCGGCACGGCGTAGTGGCAGGAAAGGTTCGCGGCGCAGCTCGGTGTGCTGACGCATCCATTTCTCGGCCTCTGCCGAATCGCCACGGACGATCGCGTCCACCACGTTCTTGTTTTCCTCGAAGGACGTCACGATCGGCAAATGCAGAGCATTGGAGAGATGCTTGCGATACGCGCACAGGCAAACCGTGATGTTGCGTGCCATGTCGAGCAAAAAGGCATTGTGGCTTCCTTCGTAGATCGCATCATGCAGTGCGGTAGCCCGTTCGAAGTAGCACCCGAGATCGTCCGTGTCGACGCAGGCCGCCGTTTCATCGCGGATCGCCAGCAGCCGTTCCCGCTCTTCCGTGGTCATCCTGCGCGAGGCGAGGCGTGCGGCGAGTATCTTCACCTCGGCCATCACTTCCACCGCTGCCCCGGCTGCATTTTCCCGGCAACGATGTCTTCTTCGATGAGGCGCGCGATACGGTCCAGTTTGTCTACCGGAATTGCAGATTCGGTAGTCCGCGGCGATTTTGCAGGACGGACTTTGCTGTTCCTTCGAATCGATGCTGCCTTCATTTTTTTCTCACCTGCAAGGTGTTTCATCATGGCTTCCGATCTTCGGAATTATCGATGTCAAAGCGCAACATCGGCTTGGGATGGATTTACGGCTCCGGGAAAGCCGGCTTTCTTCCTGCGGTCGAGCCACCAGCCGTATTGTTTGGGCAGCGTTTCGAATTGCGCATATTCTGCGAGCTCTTCCGCGGCATGAGTCGCCCAGAAGGGATCGTATAGCGCCTGCCGGCCTATGGCGACCAGGTCTGCCGACTCATTCACCAGTATCGCTTCAGCCTGTGCGCCCGAGACGATCAAGCCGACGGCCATCGTCGCGATACCGGCGTGCTTACGAACGCTCTCCGCATACGGGACCTGGTATCCGAGCACGCATTGCGTTTGAGCGGCGGTCGGCGAGCGGCTCGCCATTCCTCCGGACGAGCAGTCGATAATGTCTACCCCCACTGCTTTGAGCTCACGGGCAAGGAGTAGAGTGTCCTCCAGCGTCCATCCCGCGTCATCGACCGCCGATACTCTGAAGAACAGCGGCAGTTCCGCGGGCCATGCATTGCGGACCGCCTCGGTCAACTCGAGCGGGAAACGCATGCGGTTCTTCAGCGAGCCGCCGTACGCGTCGGTCCGGTGGTTGGCGTAAGAGGACAGGAATTGATGAACGAGGTAGCCATGCGCGCCATGAATTTCCAGAACCTCGAAACCCGCTGCATGGGCGCGACGTGCCGCGGCTACCCATGCCTCGATGTTTTCCGATATATCGCGCCCCGTCATTTCCCTGGGGACGGCCCAGTCTTTCGAATGCGCGACTGCACTGGGCGCGATCATGGGCCACAGTTCGCTCTCGGGCGCGACTATGGGACCGAACCCTTCCCACGGACGCTGCGAGCGGGCTTTTCGTCCGGAATGATTCAGCTGCATCCCGGCCTTTGCTCCCATCTGCTTGAGGAAATCAGTGATGCGGCGTAACGGGGCGATGTGACTGTCGTCCCAGAGGCCCAGGTCACCGAAGCTGCCGAGACCGCGGCGCTCGACCTTGGTCGACTCGGTAAAGATGAGCCCGGCACCGCCGATGGCAAAGCCTCCGAGATGCGCAAAATGCCAATCCGTCGGGAAACCACCCTCCGCGCAATATTGGGCCATGGGCGAAATCACGATGCGGTTCTTGAGTGTCACGCCGCGAAGGTTCAACGGAGAAAACAGCCTGGCACCTTCCTTTCCCTGCTCCGGCATACAACGCCTCCGCGCCACAATTCGTTTTACCCAAAATCCAACATTTTGAACCGCCAAGGACGCTAAGGGACGCCAAGGAAATCAATGCCAAAGTAAACTCGGATACAATCACCAGATTGGTGATTTTGATGACAAGGCTCGTACTTTGTTTTCCTTTGGGTTCCTTGGCGTCCTTCGCGGTGAAGAGCTTTTTCTAGGTTTACTCAGGCTGATCCGCGCCTGCCGCGTCCATTTCTGCAAGCAGCGCCATGATGCGCGCCACCTTTTCTGCGGCATCGGCTTTCACCTTCAGCGGATCGCTGTCCCCCGAGATGCGGCACGATACTTTGCTGCGCCAGAGCATGCGTATCCAGGCCGCTGATGTCCTTCTGCTCGATCAGGCCGGAAATGCACATTCTGGGTCCCAGCAGCCGCTTGGCGATGTCGTCGATCTGGGACGGCGTAACGATGCCCTCTGCAATGAGGTAGTAGGCTTCGCGCAGGATCGCGTGTTGCAGCCGGTTGATGAGCGCTCCTATGACGGGGCGGTTCAGAACCACCGGAGTCTTGCCGCACCGTTTCAATGCTTCCGACACCCTGGCAACCGCGACGTCCGATGTTTCCGCGATCCGGCTCAGTTCCACGAACTCGGATGCATCAGCGGGAAAGAGGTAGTGCAAACCCATAAAGTTGTGCCGGAAACGCAAAGGTCTGGCAAGGTCTTCGAGGGGCAACCCGGAAGTGTTCGTGGCTATGATCGTGCGGCCGGCGTAGCGTTCTTCTATTTCGGCATACAGCTGCCGCTTCAGGTCGGCGACTTCCGGTATCGATTCGACGATCAGACAGGGAGGTTCCGCAGGCAAGCTGGCGACGACGGTCGCATGCGCGAACTTGCCCTCTAGCCTCGAGGGTGTCCGGCTCAGAACGCTCGTCTTGAAGCCCGCGCTGTCAAAGGAGTGCACGACCCCGACCCCTATCGAGCCGGCGCCGACGACGAGTACCGATTGCACTTCGCGCTGCTCCATTCTGTCTCAAGTAACTTGTGCGGTATGGCTGAATATTATACGATACGAGTGATACGACGTAGCCGTAGGGTGCGCTTGCGCACCGATTGCCGGACGGTGCGCAAGCGCACCCTACTCCTAAGTCCGACAGGCCGCTGTGTCTACAGTATGCAATCAGGCCGCCACCGACGCTCCGATTCTGGAATCGGTGTCCAGGCTCGCGAAGCAAGCCGCATCCCTGGCAAAACGGAACGACGCTGACGAATCGTACGGGCCTGAGTTGTGGGAAGCGGTAAAAAGCATGGGGCTCTCCGCGCTGATGATCCCCGAAGAATTCGGGGGCGCCGGCGCATCGGTGCGGCTGTTCTGCGAAGTCGTCGAGTTGTTGGCCGGAACCGATGCCACCACCGCCACGCTGGTGCACCTGCAAGGCAACAACGCGTACCTGATTCGATTTGCGCCCGACAAGGACGTTTCCGAACCACTGCTCGCCGAGATTGCCGAAAAGTCCCTGATCTCCGCTTATGCCCTTACCGAGCCGGGTGCCGGATCGGATGCGGCGCAGATACAGGCGACTGCCCGTCCGGACGGGAATGGATATCGCTTGAACGGGACGAAGTGTTTCTCGAGCTGGGCCAGCCTGGCGGATATCGTGCTGGTCTTCGCCCGTATCACCACGTTACCGGGCAAGGAAGCGATTTCCTGCTTTGCCGTGCGCCCCCCTCAGGACGGTTTTGTAATCTCGCGCAAGGAAAAAAAGCTGGGACTACGCGCGGCGCCGCTGTGCGAGATCAGTCTGCAGGACCTGTGGGTTCCGAAGTCCGCGTGCCTGGGCGGGCAGGGTTTGTTCCGTCAGACCTTGGCCGCTCTTGATTACTCGCGCGTTGGCATCGCCGCGATGGCGGTAGGCCTGGCCCAGGGAGCGTTCGACTACGCGCTGCAGTACGTGCTGGAACGC
>JACPTJ010000186.1 GCA_016192835.1 Betaproteobacteria bacterium | reverse complement strand
GATCCCGGCAAGACGGCGGAAGTCGTGCACGATGGCTGGTTTCACACCGGCGATCTCGCATGGCAGGACGAAGACGGTTACTTCTGGATCGCCGGCAGGAGCGATGATTGTTTCAAGAGCCGCGGCATATTCATCGTGCCGATCGAGATCGAGAACGCCCTCATGGAGCATCCGGCAGTCGCGGAAGCGTGCGTAATGGCGGCTCCCCATGACAGGGACGGCAACCTGATCCGCGCCGTTATTGTTCCGCGCGACCGGAATGCGGGTGGGGATGCGCTTGTCGAAGAGCTCCGCACCATGCTGAAGTCCACGCTCGCGCGCAATAAGGTCCCGCACCTGTTCGAGTTCATGGACGAACTCCCCAAGTCCGCCGTCGGCAAAGTGATGCGGCGCGCGTTGATGGAGCACAAGACGTAATTGACCACCATATCATAAGCGGATTGCCCATGCGCGTAGCTATCATCGGCGGCGGGACCATCGCCCGCCTGTTCCTCGAACACATCAAGCGCGGCGATCTCGGCGCTGCCGAGGTGGTTGCGATCGTCGGCCGCAGCGACGCGTCACGCGGCAAGCCGCTCGCTGCCGAATTTGGTGTCGCTTTCGTCACTTCGCTCGCGGAGCTGCTCAAACACAAGCCTGATGTCGTCGTCGAGGCGGCGTCGCACGAGGCGGTGCGCGAATACTGCGGACCGCTGCTTGATGCCGGCGTCGCGGTGATCGTGCTGTCGTGCGGCGCGCTGTGCGACGACGCGCTGCGCGCGCGGCTCGAAGCGGGCGCGGCGAAAAGCGGTGCGCTGCTCTATGTGCCTTCAGGTGGAATTTGCGGTCTCGACGCGTTGAAAGCCGCGTGCATCGCAGGAGTCGACGAGGTCGAGATCGCCGTCACCAAGCCGCCGGCGGCGTGGCAAGGCATCCCCTACGTCGAGCGTCAGAAGATCGATCTGGCGCGGTTGAGCGGGCCGATCACGTTATTCGAAGGGCCGGCGCGCGAAGGCGTGCCGCACTTTCCGGCCAACGTCAACATCGCGGCGGTATTGAGCATGGCCGGAATCGGCTTCGACCGCACGCGGCTCAAGGTGGTCGCCGACCCGGCGCTCGTGTACAACACCCATTTCATCACCATCAGAGGCAGGACCGGCAACATCAGCATCAAGCTCGAGAACGTGCCGGCGCCGGAAAATCCGAAAACCGCGTGGCTCGCGTGTTACAGCGCGCTGGCGGCATTGAAACAGATGACTTCACGGACGCGCTACGGCACGTGAAGAAACGCGTCATCCCGGCGGGCAACACGTCGTCCCGGCGTACGCCGGGATCCAGGGAAAAGTTCCCTTTGCCGGAGTTGCCTTAAGACTGGAGGCTGGACAATGACCACTGAAATCCTGCAGCGCATCGAACGCGCGCTCGAGGAACGCTTCCGCGAAGCGCAAAGTGATCGCCGACCTGATTCCCGACATGCCGTGGGTGCGCGAGGCGCCGGTGTTTCTCGTGTTCTGCGGCAACAACCGGCGCATCCGGCAGGTTGCGGAACTGCGCGGCAAGCCGTTCGCCAACGATCATCTCGATGCGTTCATGAATGCCGCGGTCGACGCCGGCATCGTGATGACGACTTTCATACACGCCGCGGCGGCTGCGGGCCTCGGCTGCTGCCCGATCAGTTCGGTGCGCAATCACGCGCAGCGTATCAGCGAGCTGCTGGCGTTGCCGGACTGGGTATTTCCCGTGGCGGGCCTCTGCGCAGGCTATCCGGCCGGGCGCGGTGTCGTCACGCCGCGGTTGCCGCTCGGGGTCACGGTGCACACAGATCGTTTCGATGAAACCGGCATCGTGGATAAAATCGAAGGCTACGACCGGCGCCGCGCCGCGCGGCAGCCGTACGCAAAACAGCGCGGCATAGAGCGCTACGGCAAGGCGGAATTCTACGGCTGGTCGGAAGACAAGGCTCGCCAGTATTCGGTCGTGCAACGTGCCGACTTCGGCGCCTTCATCCGCGGCAAGCGCTTCAATCTGACTTGAAACTATTGATGATCCGGAACTATTGCGGGCGTATCTGCCTTATCTGGCGAAATCGGACGCTAACAGTTTGTTGAAAATCGCCACGATCGTCATGATTCCGTCATGCCGGCGAAAGCCGGCATCCAGTAAGGCGTTGATTCACTTGAGACGCGTTCTCTGGACCCCGGCTTTCGCCGGGGTGACGAGTCGAATCTCAACAAACTGCTAATGGAACAGCGTGCCGCCGTTGACGTTGTATGCCTGCCCGGTTATGAACGCGGCGTCTTCCGAGGCGAGAAACGCGACGAGCTTTGCCACATCATCCGGTTCGGCAATGCGTCCGAGTGGAACTGCTTTGCCGGCATCGGCAACGATTCTGGCGCGGAATTCTTCCAGGGACACGCCCTGCGTTTTGGCCTGCGCCTCCTCCCAGTAATTCAATCGGTCCGTGTTGACGGAGCCGGGGCACACCGCGTTCACGGTGATCCGATGCGGCGCCAGGTCGAGAGCGGAAGCTTGTGTCAGCCCGATCACCGCGAACTTCGACGTGGTGTAGGCGGCGGTCATGGGTTTGGCGCGTTTCGAATCGTCGGATGCAATATTGATGATGCGTCCGCCCTTGCCATTTTCGATCATCGACTTTCCGACGAACTTCGTATTGAGATAAACCGCAGTCGTATTGATCGCGAGGAAACGCTGCCAGACTTCTTCGCGCAGCTCCGTGATCGGGACCCTGTCACGCCCGATGATGGCTCGCGCGTTGTTCACGAGTATGTCGATGCGGCCGTAATGCCCGACTGCGCGAAGCACCATGTCCTCGATTTGCGCGGTATCGGTGAGATCGCACCAGACCTTGAAGCAGCGCCGCCCGAGAGCCTCGACTTCTTCGGCAACACTGTCGATGCTTCGCCACTTCGCTTTTATCTCCTGCGGCGGAAGATCCTTCGGTTCCCTCCTGAAATCGGAGATCGCGATGTCCGCGCCCTGCGACGCCAGCTTCATCGCGCACGCCCGGCCGATGCCCTTCATACCGCCGGCGCCCGTGATAAGCGCCACTTTGCCATCCAGATTTCCCATGTGATTCGCTCTCCGCTTTGATTTAGAAATTCGCCAGGACAGATGGCGATCCGCGTCAGTTGGTGGCGGTCATCCTTGATCACTTTGCCCCACTTTATCATTTCCGAATTGATGCTCGACGCTTTTGGCACGGCAAATTCTCAAGCGGGCGACGGCAGGCCAGGGTACAATTTCCACGTCCTGAATCGCCACATTATCCCCGACTGCAGGAAAGACAATCGATGAAATGCGCGCTGTGCCACGAGAGAAAAGGGAAACGCGGCTGCAAGCTCACCTCAGCCCAGTTCATCTGCCCGTCTTGCTGTGCATCCACACGAAGGGCCGAGTGTGACGGCTGCGGCTACTACGAGGCTTCTCTGGCGTATCAGCGCGAGAAGCAGGTGCGGCAAAAGCCGTACATCACCGAGATCATTCCCGACGTGGACGACCGATGTGACGAAGCTCTGGTCCTCGTCGAGAAGGGCGACATTGCCCAGGGGCAGGCGGTCCTCGAAGATCTCCGGCGACAGTACCCGAACTACCACACGGTGCTCTACGGCATAGGCGTCTGCCATGGCATGAAGGGCCAGATGGACGAAGCCATCTCCTGCCTCGAACGGGCAGTCGAGATCTTCCCGCCGTTCGCGCATGCTCACTACAATCTGGGCTCGTCTTACAGCAAGAAGGCAGATATCGAGAACGCCGTCAAGGCTTACGAGGCGGCCATTGCGATCGACGGCAGCGAGGGCGAAGTCGGACGGTTAGCGCGCGAGCGCCTCGATGAGCTCGAGGCCATCGTGAAGACGAGCGGCGTTGGTCTGTCCACCTACATTCGCAATGGCCGGATTTTCGACCGGGGATTTCTTGCCCTGCAGGACGGGAGATTCCAAGCCGCCATCGATTTGTTCGCTCAGGTTCTGGCGACACAGAAGGATCATGTGCAGTCTTACGGCAATATGGGTCTCGCCTACGCTATCCTCGGGAACAGGCAGAAGGCGCTCGAGTGCCTGGACAAGGCGATCGAGCTCGATCCCGAGTATGAGCCGGCGATAGTCAATCGACTCTCCGTCGCGAGCCTGAAGGATGGTGAGGCCCTGCCTGATTTCGACCCCCGCGAGCTCAACTACTATAGCGAGTTCAAGCTTCGCGGCAAGTCATACGTGCAGCACTTGGTGGATGAACTGAAAGCGGGCGGGAAGTGAGGCCAGCTATCAGGCCGGCAGCGGCGCCGGGGTATAATTTGTTATGACTGCCACGCACGAAAAAACCCCGGTGCCGTCAGCCACCGTTACGCTGGTGCGTGACGCGAGGCACGGGCTCGAAGTGCTGATGATGGAGCGCAACCTGCAATCGGTGTTCGTGCCGGGGAGTTATGTGTATCCCGGCGGCGCGCTGGACGCGCAGGACGCGGCGCCGGAGGCGAACGAACTTTGCGCCGGACTCGACGACGCGCGGGCGAGCGCGCTGCTCGGTATTGCTTCCGGCGGACTCGCCTACTGGGTGGCGGCGATTCGCGAGACGTTCGAGGAAGCGGGGCTGCTGCTCGCCTACGATGCGGGCGGTAGTATCGTCGAGTTGATCCGCGACGACGTGGTCGAGCGTTTTTCCGTCCACCGCCGCGCCGTGGATGAGGGCAGCCGCACGCTCGCCGCGATCGTGCGCGAGGAAGGTCTGCGCATTGCCGCCGACCGCCTGGTGTACTTCAGCCACTGGATCACTCCGGCCGGTGCGCCGCGCCGCTACGACACGCGTTTCTTCATCGCCGAGGCGCCACCCGCGCAGGCGCCGCTGCACGACAACCGCGAAACCATCAGTCACGTCTGGATACCTCCCGGCGTGGCACTCGACCGGCACCGTGCCGGCAGCTTCAAGATGCGCACCCCGACGGTGCGCACGATGGAGTGGTTTGCGGCTTACGACAGCGCCGGGTCGCTGATCAAAGCGATGCGCTCGCAGAAGAGCGTGCCGCTGATCCAGCCGCGCATCAGCCGGGATGGACGGCGCCTGCTGCCCGGAGAGGCCGGCTATGAGGAAGCGGCCGGCATGGGAGGGCAAGGCAAATGGCAGTGATCGTTCCGGGCGAACGCGTGCAGTTAAGTCCGTTGGTCGCGCGCATCACCGCGCCGAACCCCGGCATGATGACGGGTCCGGGCACCAATGCTTACCTTATCGGCGGCGAGCGCATCGCGTTGATCGACCCCGGTCCCGAGAGCCCGGCCCACCTCGCTGCGATGCTGGCAGCGGCCGGCGGCCGCCTGCGCTGGATACTGTGCACTCATACCCACCTCGACCACTCGCCGGGAGCGCGCGCGCTGCAAGCAGCAACCGGCGCCGAAGTGATCGGCATGCCTGCGCCGCAGCACGGCAACCAGGACGCCACTTTTGCTCCCGACCGGGTGTTCGCGCACGGCGATGTGCTCGACTGCGGCGCGTTCACGCTGCGCGCAGTGCACACGCCCGGCCATGCGTCGAACCACCTGTGCTATCTGCTCGAGCCGGAAAAACTGCTGTTCACGGGCGATCACATGATGCAGGGCTCGACGGTCGTGATCAATCCGCCGGACGGCGACATGACGGCCTATCTCGAACCGCTCGCGGCGTTGCTCGCGCTCGACATCGCACGCGCCGCGCCCGGACATGGCCACCCGATTGACACGCCGCACGAGGAAGCGCGGCGACTGATCGCGCACCGCTTGAAGCGCGAGCAAAAAGTGGTTGATGCTTTCGCCATCCATAACCCGGCGGCGCTCGACGAACTGCTGCCGATCGTATACTCCGATACGCCCGAGCGGCTGCATCCGGTTGCGCGCCGTTCGCTGCACGCGCATCTGCTCAAGCTTGAGCGCGAGGGTAGGGTGGAGCGGCGGGGCGAGCGCTGGGTGCTGTTGAAATAAGGACGAGGATTTCAAGCTGCGGCGCGTT
>JACPTJ010000192.1 GCA_016192835.1 Betaproteobacteria bacterium | reverse complement strand
TCGGGGGAGATTTCAACGTCAGAAGACACGATTCGCTGGTGCGGCAGTTTGCCAGCGCCGGTTATCGGGCGGTGCAAACGCAGGAAGTCACCTGGCGCCGGCGCCCCTACGTGCTCGACCACATTTTTTACAGCAGACACCTGCGGCTGGTGCACCATGCGGTGAAACCGACGCCCGCCTCCGACCACCACGTGCTCGTGGCAGAGTTCGAAATTGCGAGTGGTGGTACGCTAATCGGCGGAAAGGAGGAGGTATGCTGATCTTCCGTCAGTTGTTCGATCCGCAATCCTGTACCTACACTTATCTCCTCGGCGACAGCAAGAGCGAAGAGTCCGTCCTCATCGATCCGGTTTTTGAACAGGCGCGACGCGACGCGGCATTGATCCATGAATTGCACCTGCGCCTGCTGTGGACGCTGGAGACTCATGTTCACGCCGACCATGTCACCGGCGCGTGGCTTTTGAAACGTCGCCTGGGAAGCAGGATAGGACTCTCTGCAAACAGTGGCGCCAGCGGCGCAGACCGCATGCTGCATCATGGTGACGGACTTTCGTTTGGAAAGCGACAGTTCGACGTTCGCGCCACGCCCGGCCACACGAACGGATGTCTGACCTACGTTCTCGATGATGAGACCATGGCGTTTACCGGCGATTGTCTTCTGATACGCGGCAGCGGCAGAACCGATTTCCAGCAAGGTGATCCCCATGCCATGTACAGCTCGGTACACCAGCAGATTTTCACGTTGCCGAGAACCTGCCTGCTTTATCCCGGTCATGATTACCGTGGATTGACAGTAACGAGCGTCGAGGAGGAACGACTGTTCAATCCGCGCCTCGGCGGAGAAATCGGCGCGAATGACTTCGCGGGTTACATGAATAACCTGGGTTTGCCGCATCCCAAGAAAATCGACGTTGCCGTGCCGGCAAATCTCAGATGTGGTCAGCCTCAAGGGGATCAGCCGCAAATGACGGATCCGCTTTGGGCGCCGTTGACGTTCACGTTCAGCGGAATCTGGGAGATCCAGCCGCAGTTCCTGGAGGACTTGGGGAATCGAGTTCAGATTATCGACGTGCGCGAGTGCAGCGAATACTCCGGCGCGCTGGGTCATATTCCGGGCGCAAGATTGATCCCGCTCGGCGAACTGGGTCGACGCTTTCGCGAAATCAATCTCGACAATCCCGTGGTAACGGTCTGCCGTTCAGGCGCACGCTCGGCACAAGCGGTGGTAATGCTCCAGAAAGAAGGTTACACGGACGTGGCCAATTTGGCCGGCGGCATGCTGCGCTGGCGTGCCGAAGGCCGCGCCGTTGAAGGTGGAAGCGATTGAGAGGCCATCTTGTAATGCAAAACCCGCTTGCCACTCCTTTTTTTTGTACCTGACGGTAAAACTATCGCACTACACCGTGATCAAATGGAGTGAGACCGACCTGCATGGCTGAAACATGACTTACCCTGGACGCTGGTGGCACCTGCTGGACGACGGGCGCATGCAATGCGACCTGTGCCCGCGCGACTGCCGCTTGCACGAAGGACAGCGCGGCGCCTGTTTCGTGCGCCAGCGCGGATCGGGCGAAACGCGCGACCAGATGCTGCTGACGACGTACGGCCGCTCCTCGGGCTTTTGCATCGACCCGATCGAAAAAAAGCCGCTCAACCACTACTATCCCGGCTCCAGCGTGCTCTCGTTCGGCACCGCGGGCTGCAACCTTGCATGCAAGTTCTGCCAGAACTGGGACATCAGCAAGTCGCGCGAGATGGACACGCTGATGGACCAGGCTTCGCCCGAGGCGGTCGCCCAGGCCGCAATCGACAGCGGGTGCAAGAGCGTCGCGTTCACCTATAACGACCCGGTGATTTTCGCCGAGTACGCGATGGACATCGCCGACGCGTGCCATGCGCGCGGCATCAAGACCGTCTCCGTCACCGCCGGCTACATGCACGATCAGCCGCGGCGTGAGTTCTACACCAAGATGGACGCCGCCAACGTCGACTTGAAGGGGTTTACCGATGAGTTTTACGTGAAGCTCTGCGGAGCGCACCTGAATCCGGTGCTCGACACGCTGGTGTACCTGAAACACGGAACCGACGTCTGGTTCGAGATCACGACGCTGCTGATTCCGGGCAAAAACGACTCAAACGAGGAAATCACCGCCGAGTGCAAGTGGATCGCAAGGGAGGTCGGGCTTGATGTGCCTTTGCATTTCACCGCGTTCCATCCTGACTTCAAGATGATGGACATTTCCCGCACGCCGCCGGCAACGCTCACGCGCGCCAGAAAGATCGCGCTGGGCGAGGGACTGCAGTACGTCTTCACCGGCAACGTGCACGACACCACCAGTGGCACCACTTACTGCCCGGGCTGCCAGCAGCCGCTGGTCGTGCGCGACTGGTACGAAATCGAGTCTTACGACGTGACGCCCGACGGCAAATGCCCGCAGTGCGCGACCGCAATCGCGGGCGCATTCGAGTCCTTCCACGGCCAGTTCGGCCGCCGGCGCATTCCGCTCGCGATCCACCGCCCGGTCTGATCCGACGCGCCGGTGCAGACGATGGTCGGCGCTGCCGAATACTCATGATGCAGTCCATTCTGCGCTCGGGTGCGCGGTGACATCACGCGTACCAGTCGGCGGCTACCGTGCTCACGATGCCAACCTGCGCCAGACGCTCGCCAGCCAGGGCTGCTGTTCGCGTGGCAGGCCGGCAGGGCGATAGTAGTGAGTAAGGAGCCGTAAATAAATAAAGGTATCAATGAATGGGCTATGGTGGTATGCTTCCTGAGCATGA
>JACPTJ010000191.1 GCA_016192835.1 Betaproteobacteria bacterium | reverse complement strand
GACTTTCTGCGTGAGCACCGTGCCGCCGCGCAATGTGACCTTCCCCTCGGCGCCATAATGATTGTCGGCGGGAAACTGCGCGGTGGTGTAGGGCGCAACGTGGATGCGCGGCAGCAGCTCGCGTATCTTTTGGTCCCGGTAGGTGTCACCTTCGAAATGCCCGATGACCACCTTGCGGTCGGCGAGCGCGCGTGCGAGGCAGTACTGGACGCTGAATTTGGCATCGAAAGTGCTCTGCGGGTCGGACCGGTTGGTGTGTTCGAGCCGCCGCGCGTGCGTCCACGAATCGATGCGTTCGACCTGCTCCGGTTTGAGATCGTGCTGGCGCACCAGCATCAGCATGGCGTCGATCGCCGGATGCGTGCTGCCGCAGCACGGATACTGTTTGATCGCGATTCCGGGTTCGACGATGTCCCACGGTTCGCCCCACGCTGGCAGTATCTTCGCCGCATCGTAATTGCCGGCGCCGTTGAATACCTCGAAGTAGCCCTGCTTGTGCTCGAACGCGACGGGGCTCGCGGTGAAGCCATCGCGCGCGAGCAACGCCGCGAACAGTCCGTCGCGCGCGCAGTGGCCGATATGCAGAGGTTTGGTCATGGTGCCGAAGTTCGCTTTGATGCCAGAGGCGAACGACGCCGCGATCGCGAGCGCCGTCGCGGTCTGCCCGTCGGTCAGCCGCAGCAGGCGGGCGCACGCCGCCGTTGCGCCGAACACGCCGATGGTCGTCGTCGGGTGCCAGCCGCGGGTGTACTGGTAGAAATTGACGCCGAGCGAGATCTTGGTTTCGGTCTCGAAGCCGGCGACGTAAGTGGCGATGAATTCGCGGCCGCTGGCGCCGGTCTGCCAGGCAAGCGCGAACAGTGCAGACAGGATCGGGGCCGAGGGATGGCCGCCGAGCGTGTTGTTACAGTCATCGAAATCGAGCGCGTGCGAGGCGGTGCCGTTGATCAGCGCCGCGTCGAGCGCGCCGGCGCGCTGGTCGCTGCCGAACACGAGCGCCGGACCTGACGCCGCAGCGAGCGAGCGCGCGACGATACGCGCGGAGGGGTCGAGGCTTCCGGCGAGCGTGACGCCGACGGTGTCGAGAATTCCGACTTTCGCCCAGCGCACGGCATCCGCAGGCAGATCTTCATGGCGCAACGCGGTGATGCGTTTCGCCAGCTCGATTGCGATTGCCATCGACCACCTCAAAAATCGTTAACCGCCAAGGACGCAAAGGGCGCGAAGGAAAACCAAATACGACTCAATTGAGAAGAGTATTTGAATCATAGTTCTGATCTGCGTTTATCTGTGGTTAAACTTGTTCTCGCTTTCCTTCGCGAACTTCGCGTCCTTTGCGGTTCAAGATCTTTACTCCGCGCGGATGCCGATTTCCCCGACGACCTTGCGCCATTTGGCGACTTCGGACTTGATGTGCGCGGCGAACTGCTCCGGCGAACTCCCCACCGGTTCCGAGCCATCGGCGGAAAGCCGCCCCTTCATCTCCTGGGTATGCAGGATCCGCACGATCTCCTGATTGAGCCTGGCGATGATAGGCTGCGGGGTCCGTGCCGGCGCCAGCACGCCGTACCAGCCGGCAACTTCGTAGCCGGGGACGCCCGCCTCCTGCATCGTCGGCAGTTCCGGCGCCCCGGCCGAACGTTTGGCGGTCGTTACGGCGAGCGGCCGCAATCTGCCGGCCTTGATATGGGCGTGCGACTGCAGGATGGTCGAGAACAGCATCTGGATCTGGCCGGCGATCACATCGGTCATTGCCGGCGCGCCGCCTTTGTACGGAATATGGGTGATGTTGAGGCCGGCGAGCGAGGCAAATAATGCGCCCGAGAGATGGCTCAGGCCGCCGGTACCGGAGGAGCCGTAGTTGAGCGTGCCCGGTTTGGCTTTGGCCAGCGCGATCAGCTCTTTCACCGACTTCGCCGGCACCGAGGGATGCACGACCAGCGCGTAAGGCTGGGTAGTCGCCTGCGTGATGGGAGCGAGATCCTTGATCAGATCGTAAGGCAGTTTGCGGTAGAGGCTGACGTTTACCGAGTGGCTCGACGAAATCATCGTCAGCGTGTAGCCGTCGGCCGGCGCCTTGGTCGCGATATCGACACCAATCGTGCCGTTGGCGCCGGCGCGATTGTCGGTGACGATCGTCTGCCCCCACGCCTCGCCGAGCTTGAGCGCAATCGTGCGCGCCGTGATATCAGTGCCGCCGCCCGGCGCGAACGGAACGATTAACCGGATCGGTTTCGCCGGGTAGCCTTGCGCTGCGTCGGCCTGGGCCGAACGGGCGGGTGAAGCGCCGCCGCAGGCCAGGATGACTGCCGCCGTGAATGCCCAGGGCTGCATAACGTCGAATGATCGTTTCATGTTGTTCGGCTGTCGTCGCACCTGTGCGTTCGCCCCGCGCGGATATTTTACTTCAAGCAGGTTTTGACGCCTCGTAAAAACAATATACCATAGGACGTTTCGGCGAAATGAAGGTGAAAACGGAGGTCACAGCAATGACTGAGAGTGCTGCAACGATGGTGCGGTTGGTTAATCCCCTTGGATTTCCTGAGAAAGTGCAAGCAGCATTGGCCGATCGATTGAAATCCCTGGAGGGAAAGACGATAGGCTTGATCGATAATATCAAGCCTAATGCCGGCCTGTTCCTCAGCTACATTGAAGAAATGATCAAGGGCAATTACCCGACGGTGCAGTTCCATAAGGTCAGGAAGAACTTCACGTCGAGCCGTTTGATTGCGGACCAGCTGCAAGGAAAGGTGCAAGCCGTAGTTAACGCCTGGGGTGACTGAGGGGGCTGCACGTCGTGGTGTATCCATGACTCGGCCTATCTGGAAAAGCACGGGGTTCCGACTTCTACGATCGTTTCCACCGCATTTCTGACCACGGGGCGGTTGGCTGCCAAGAACCTGCAGATAGACAGCCTTCCACTTCTGGTAACACCGCATCCCCTGAATGATTTGACCCCGGATGAGGTCTTGAATCTCGCGCGGGCGGCATATCCGGTGGTCATCCGGCAATTGACAAGCCAAGAGCCTTTGGAAATTAGTGCGCGGATTGACTTGGCTAAAGCCGAAGAGGCTGCGCGGGGGAGCAAAAAATGAACGACCCGCAACCAGAGGCCCCAATTCTGGAACTTGAGGAGTCTTGGGAAACGATCAATGCCTGGTTTCTGGAGCACGATATGACCGATGGCTTGCCCATCGTCCCCCCAACGGAAAGCCGTGTGCGTGCGATGACAGACTATGTCGAGAGCGCGCTGGGTTGGAAAGCGAGTGATGTGATCGGCAAGCTGGCGCCAAAGAATGGGGTGGCGACCCTGGAGAAGATTGCGGCGAACGCGGTCATGGCAGGTTGCCGGGCCGAGTACATGCCCGTGCTGATTGCTTGTGTGAAAGGGATCTCCGAACCTAAATTCAATCTCGACGCCTTACAGACGTCTACGCACAACACGTCGGTCCTGCCGATCGTCAATGGCCCAATTTGCAAGAACATTGATCTCAACTGCGGTTACAACTACACGGGGAGCCGTTGGCAGAGTACATCCACCATTGGTCGGGCATTGCGCTTGATCATGGCAAAT
>JACPTJ010000190.1 GCA_016192835.1 Betaproteobacteria bacterium | reverse complement strand
TCGATCGCGCGAACGCGGCTTATGTATTGCGCACGATCGAGGTCGCGAGCGACGGTTGCCGCGACGGGCGCTTCGCTGCGATGGTCACCGCGCCGGTACACAAAGGCATCATCAACGATGCCGGCATCGCATTTACCGGCCACACCGAATTTCTGGCCGCGCGCACCCGCGCCCCGCACGTCGTCATGATGCTCGCCGGCGGCGGCCTGCGGGTGGCGCTCGCCACTACGCATGTGGCGGTGAAAGACATCGCGCAGCACATCACGCCCGCCGGCCTCGAGCAAACGCTGCGCGTGCTGCAGCACGATCTCAGCGCGCGTTTCGGCATTGCGGCGCCGCGCATCGCGGTGGCCGGCCTGAATCCGCACGCCGGGGAATCGGGGCACCTCGGACGCGAAGAAATCGAGATCATCGCACCGCTCATCGAGCGCCTGCGCCGCGAAGGCATGCAGGTGACCGGGCCGCTGCCTGCCGATACGCTTTTCAGCCGCGAGCGGCTGCGCGATTTCGACTGCGTGCTCGCGATGTACCACGACCAGGGCCTGCCGGTGCTCAAATATGCGAGCTTCGGCAGCGGCGTGAACGTCACGCTGGGACTGCCGATCATTCGCACTTCGGTGGACCACGGCACCGCGCTCGAGATCGCCGGCAGCGGCAAGGCCGACCCCGGCAGCCTGCGCGCTGCAATCGGCATGGCCGCAGCACTCGCGCGCGGCAAAACCTGAACGCTGCACCGCCCGCGCTCGCGCCGCCTCGTGAAGCACCAGCCGCGCAAACGCTTCGGCCAGAACTTCCTGGTCGACGCCGGCGTCATCGCCGCGATCGTCGCCGCGATGCGTCCTGCGCGCGATGACCGCATCGTCGAAATCGGACCCGGGCGGGGCGCGCTGACACGCCCGCTGCTCGCCGCAGTGGAGCACTTGCACGCGATCGAGATCGACCGCGATCTTGCCGCCGCGCTCACGCGTGAGTTCGCGCCCCGTCTGACCGTGCACGCGGCCGATGTGCTGGGGTTCGACTTCGCCACGCTCGGCAACGCTTTGCGCGTCGTCGGCAACCTCCCCTACAACATATCGACACCGCTGCTGTTCCATATCGCACGGTATGCCGCGCAGGTCCGCGACATTCACGTCATGCTGCAAAAAGAAATCGTCGCGCGCATGGTGGCCGCTCCCTCGGACAGCGCCTACGGCCGGCTGTCGGTGATGTTGCAGTACCGCTTCGAACTGGAAAAGCTCATCGATGTGCCGGCAGCGGCGTTCGATCCCGCACCCAAGGTCGAGTCGGCGGTGGTACGCCTGACGCCGCTGCGGCCGCCGCGCTTCGCCGCGCGCGATGAAGCGTGGTTCGCGCGCATCGTCAAGACCGCGTTCTCGCAGCGGCGCAAGACTCTGCGCAACTCGCTCAGCGTGTTTTTGGCGGAACCGGAATTGCGCTCGCTCGCCATTGCGCCGACGGCGCGCGCGCAGGAGCTGTCGGTCGCGCAATTCGTCGCGATTGCCGACTACGTCAGCAGCCGCAGCACGGGCTGACTATCGAGCTTTACGTAACTGCGTTACATCGCTCGGCCCTCTCCCCCATGCCCCTCTCCCGGCAGGCGAGGGGAGCGTCGAGCGAAACCGGACTGTCATCCGGTTTCGTAATACTCAGTGGCCCGCCTTTTTCTGGACGAACTCGATTTTGTAGCCGTCGGGGTCTTCGACGAACGCGATGACGGTAGTGCCGTGCTTCATCGGCCCGGCTTCGCGCGTGACCTTGCCGCCACGCTTCTTGACGTCCTCGCATGCCTGGTACGCATCGGCGACTTCAATCGCGACGTGGCCATAGCCGCTGCCGGGATCGTAGGTCCTTTCGAGCACGGCCGCACTCGCTTCGTCGCCGTAGCCGACGAACACATTGGTGAAGCGCCCGCCGGGATAGTCTTTGCGTCGTAACACCCGCATGCCCAGCACGTTAACGTAGAAATCCAGCGCGCGGTCCAGGTCACCGACGCGCAGCATGGTATGCAGAATTCTCATCGCGTATCCTCCGCCATCAAATCCGGACCATTTCGAAATCTTCCTTGCGCGCGCCGCATTCGGGACAGGTCCAATTCATCGGCACATCTTCCCAGCGTGTGCCGGGCGCGATCCCCTCGCCCGGCAAGCCGGCGGCCTCATCGTAGATGAAGCCGCAGATCAGACACATATAGGTCGTGTAAACGGTGACGCCGGTTGTTGTCATTATGGCTTGCAAATTAAGCTAAAATGCCATTTTAGCGATACACCTCGCCTCTGAACAACAAATCCCGATCGTGATGGATCCCTCAGCGCCTTCGCAATTGCCGCCGATCGTGCTCGCATTCGCCGCGACCGACCCGAGCGGCGGCGCCGGCTTGCAGGCTGACATGCTGACGCTTGCGAGCATGGGCTGTCATCCCTTGTCCGTGGTCACCGCGGTGACGATCCAGGACACCATGGGCGTCGAAGAAGTGATGGCGCTCGATGCGGAATGGGTCGCTGACCAGGCGCGCTGCGTGCTCGAGGACATGCCGGTCGCGGCGTTCAAGGTCGGGATGGTCGGCAGCATCGAAAACATCGCCGCGATCGCCGAAGTCGTGTCCGATTATCCAGAAATCCCGCTGATCCTCGATCCGGTGCTGGCGTCAGGCCGCGGCGATGAACTCGTGACCGACGAGATGATCTCGGCCCTGCGCGAGTTGCTGGTACCACAGAGCACCATCATTACGCCCAACAGCATCGAGGCGCGGCGCCTGACGCAGGAAGAGGGCGAGGAGGACATCGATCTCGCCGAGTGCGCACGCCGGCTCCTGGCGACCGGCTGCGAATACGTGCTGATCACCGGCACCCACGAGAATACCACGCAGGTGACCAATACGCTTTACGGCCAGGACGGCGTCGTGCGCAGCGACAACTGGGAGCGTCTGCCGGGCAGCTATCACGGCTCCGGTTGCACGCTGGCTTCGGCGATCGCGGCGACCATCGCCAACGGCCTGAACATCGGCGATGCGGTGCAGGACGCGCAGGAATACACGTGGCAGACGCTGAAGGCGGCGTTTCGTCCCGGCATGGGCCAGCATATTCCCGACCGCCTGTTCTGGGCGCGCGAGGATGAGCCCGCCGATGAACCCAGCGATTAGCGGGCTTTACGCGGTAACGCCCGATCTCGCCGATACCGCCGTACTGCTCGCCAAGACACAAGCCGCTCTCGCCGGTGGCGCGCGGCTGCTGCAATACCGCAACAAGACCGCTGACGAGAACCTGCGCCGCGAACAGGCCGCGGCGTTGCGCAAACTGTGCCGGCGTTATGGTGCCCTGTTGATCATCAACGATCACGTCGATCTCGCGCACGAAATCGACGCCGACGGCGTGCATGTCGGTGCCGATGATGCAGGGGTGGCCGCCGCCCGCACCGGGCTCGGCCACGGCAAAATCATCGGCGCAACCTGTTACAAGGACCTGCAGCGCGCGCGGGTGGCAGTCGCCCATGGCGCGGACTATGTCGCATTCGGCAGCTTCTTCGCCTCCTCGGTCAAGCCCGGCGCAGCGCGGGCGCCGCTTGCGTTGCTGCAGCAGGCGCGGCGCGAGGTCACGGTCCCGGTGGTCGCGATCGGCGGTATCACGCTCGACAACGCAGCCACGCTGATCGATGCCGGCGCCCACGCAGTTGCGGTAATATCCGCGCTGTTTGCGGTGCCTGATGTCGAGGCCGCAGCGCGCAAGTTCTGTCAGTTATTATCGAGCTTTACGTAACTGCGTGATATCGCTCGACCCCTCACCCCCAACCCCTCTCCCGGAGGGCGAGGGGCGCGTCGAGCGAAATCGGACTGTCGTCCGGTTTCGTAATACTCAGTAGGAGCGAAGATGGCATGACGTCACGCAATGAAGAGTTGTTTGCCGCGGCGCAGCGCGTGATCCCCGGCGGAGTCAATTCGCCGGTGCGCGCATTTCGTGCCGTCGGCGGCACGCCGCGTTTCTTCGCGCACGGCAGCGGCGCGCGCGTGTGGGACGCCGACGGCACAGCGTACATCGATTACGTTGGCTCGTGGGGCCCGCTGATTCTCGGCCACGCGCATCCCGCCGTGGTGCAAGCGGTGCAACAGGCGGCGGCGCAAGGATTGAGCTTCGGCGCACCGACCGCCGCCGAAGTCGAGCTCGCGGAAATGCTGTGCCGGCGCGTGCCGGGCCTCGAGCAAGTGCGGTTGGTCAGTTCGGGCACGGAGGCGACGATGAGCGCAATCCGGCTCGCCCGCGGATATACCGGCAGATCGAAAATCGTCAAGTTTGAAGGTTGCTACCATGGCCACGCTGACGCACTGCTGGTGAAAGCCGGGTCCGGTGCGCTAACCCTCGGCAATCCGAGTTCCGCCGGCGTGCCCGACGCGACCGCGGCGCATACGTTGGTGCTCGAATACAACAATGTCGGGGCGCTTGAAGCAACGTTCCAACGCGACGGCGCGGCTATCGCGTGTGTAATCGTTGAACCCGTCGCCGGCAATATGAACCTGGTGGCGCCGAACCGCGATTTCCTCGCTGCGTTGCGCGCGTTGTGCACGCGGCACGGCGCGCTCCTCATTTTCGACGAAGTGATGACGGGATTTCGCGTGGGTCCGCGGGGCGCACAAGGCCTCTACGGCATTACCGCGGACGTGGTGACGCTCGGCAAAGTCATCGGCGGCGGCATGCCGCTCGGCGCATTCGGCGGACGCCGCGACGTGATGGCGAGCATTGCGCCGCTTGGGCCGGTGTATCAGGCCGGCACACTTTCCGGCAATCCCGTCGCGGTAGCGGCCGGCCTCGCGACGCTTGAGCTCGTCGCAGCCCCCGGATTCTTCGACCGGCTTGCCGCAGCCACACGCGCCTTGACCGATGGCCTCGCCGCGGCTGCGCGTGAACATGACGTCGTGTTCTCGGCGCAAGCGGTGGGCGGCATGTTCGGGATTTACTTCCGCGCGACTCCGCCGCAGAGTTACGCTGAAGTCATGCAATGTGATGCCGCAGCGTTCAAGCGTTTTTTCCACGCCATGCTTGCGCGAGGCATCTACTTCGCACCCTCCGCTTTTGAGGCAGGATTCGTGTCGGCGGCGCATGGCGCCGCCGAGATCGAGCAAACGCTCGCCGCCGCACGGCATTGCTTCGCGGCCATGACTTGAGCGGCGGCGTGGCCGCGGATCAGCGCAGGCCCGCGATGTATTCGGACACCGCCTTGATTTCCCGATCCGACAATCTGGCGGAAATCACGCGCATCATTTGATTCGGATCATTGACGCGCTCGCCAAGCCGGAATGCCTGCAGCTGCGCCAGCGTATACTCCGCGAACTGGCCGGCCACGCGCGGAAACTGCGCCGGGATGCCGGCACCGCTGGGACCATGGCAGGAAGCGCATGCCGCAACGCCCTTGTCCATGATGCCGCCGCGGTAGATCTGCCGGCCGAGCTTGACCAGCTCGACGTCTTTGGCGGCACGTGTCTTGGGCTTCTGACTCTCGAAATAAGCGCCCAGATTTTTCATGTCCTGGGGGGTCAGCGCCGCCGTCATACCCAGCATCACCGGGTTCTTGCGCTCGCCGGACTTGTAATTTGCAAGCTGCTTGGCCGTATAGTCGGCGTGTTGCCCGGCAAGCACGGGGTTGGCGGGACTCGCACTATTGCCGTCGCTCGCATGGCAGGCCGCGCAGACTTTGATGACTATCGGCTGCGCCTGCGCCGGATCGGCCTTGGCCGCCGGCTGCGCAACTGCGAGCGGGGCGATCGCGGCACATATCGCAACCACCAGCGCCAAACGGAATCTCATGCGGTCTCCTGACAACATTGCAACCTGAGGAAAACGCCGTATTCTATCGAAATCCCAATCGACAGGCTAGGTTCGGTGGCAATGCATACTCTCCACAACATCGAATTCGTCACCACCGTCGCCGACGCGCACATGCTGCCGCCTGCGCGCGGCGCGGAGGTTGCGTTCGTCGGACGCTCCAATGCCGGCAAATCGAGCGCGCTTAACGCGTTGGCGCACCGCAAACGCATCGCTTTTGTCAGCAAGACCCCAGGCCGCACGCAGCACATCAATTTTTTTCGCGTCGGAGATGACCGTTATCTGGTCGACCTGCCGGGCTACGGCTATGCCGCTGTGCCGGCGGCGGCACGCGCGCACTGGCACGAACTGATCGGCGGCTACCTGCAAACACGCCCCTCTTTGCGCGGGGTGGTGCTGATCATGGACGCGCGCCATCCCCTCACCGAACTCGACTGGAGGCTCATCGACTGGCTCAAGCCGACCGGCAGACCGGTGCACGTGCTGCTGAGCAAGTCAGACAAGTTGAGCCGGCAAACAGCGAGCGCCACGCTGCGCAGTGTCGAAGCTGCACTGCGGCGGGATTACGCGAGCTGCAGTGCGCAACTTTTTTCGAGCACGCGCAAAATCGGTATCGCGCAGGCCGCCGCCAAGGTCCGGGAATGGCTTGGCGACGACCAGAATAAAAACCCCCGGTTAAAGGGGAGTAAAACCGGGGGGAAAAGCCTTAATAAAGATTAAGGCACCCGCTCAGGGAGGAGAGGCGGGAGACGATTAAGCATCGTCTAAACAATGAGACGAATCCTCAGATGATTAGTTCCCTTCCCGGTGCAAAATAAGATATGCTTGCCGTTTCAATAACTTGCCTAATTCAATATGGATGTCCTCGGGAGCTTTCCGCAACGCAGGATGCGCCGCAACCGGCATGACGAGTTCTCGCGGCGGCTGATGCGCGAACACCGTTTGACCACTGACGATTTGATCTATCCGGTGTTTGTGATCGATGGCAAGCGCC
This sequence comes from Betaproteobacteria bacterium, assembly GCA_016192835.1. GTDB lineage: Bacteria > Pseudomonadota > Gammaproteobacteria > Burkholderiales > SG8-41 > PALSA-1004. The sequence continues at coordinate 220 of JACPTJ010000190.1, read as the reverse complement.
GCACGGAACGCATAGCCTCGATGCCGGGAATCCATCGCTATACCCTCGACAAGCTGCTGCCCCACGCCGAACAATGTTTGAAGCTCGGGATCCCGGCACTGGCGATTTTTCCCGCGATCGAGCGCAGCCTTAAAACCGCCGACGGCCGCGAAGCAGTCAACCCGAAGGGGCTCGTGCCGCGCACTGTTGCCGCGCTGAAAAAACGCTTTCCCGAACTGGG
>JACPTJ010000189.1 GCA_016192835.1 Betaproteobacteria bacterium | reverse complement strand
GCCTGGGTAAGCCCAGCCACGAACACGAGCGCCAGCGAAAGGTAATACCACGTGGACAGCGCAAACAGCAGCAGGGAGGCTGGCCAGGCCAAACCAAACCGCTCCACACCACCAGCCTGCCCCTGCGCTTGACGTTGCCCATGGTGACGACCCAGAGCCCTGCCACGAGCGCCCCGAAACCCGCCATGGCCGTGAGCATCCCGTAGCCCGTCGGTCCCACCTCCAGGATGTAACGGGCAAACAAAGGGAGAAAGGAATACCGGTATGGGGCGGCGAGCAGGTTCAGGAGAAAGGCAATCACCAACAGCATGAGGACTGTGTGATTGCCCCACACATACTTGAGACCGCCGATCAGACTCTTCACTGGCGACTCGTGATGGTGGTGGACAGTCTGCCTCACGTCCTTCAGCAGGAGCAGCACCGCCGCGTCCAAGAGATAGATGGCCGCTATCAGCCCATACGCACCGCCCATGCCCATTATCGGAATCAGTATCCCTCCCAATGCCGGGCCAATGACCACCGTAACCTCTATGGCCACTGCATTCAGGGCGATCGCGTTGGTCAGGTGTTCGCTTTCCACCAGGTCCGGCACAAAGGCCTGACGGGTGGGGTTGTCCAGGGCCCAGGTCAGGCTGCTCACCAGGGCCAGAGCGATGACATGCCACAGGGCAAGCCAGCCGGTAACAAAAAGCAGCAGCATGATGGCCGACACCGCCACGTTCACCAGTGCTGCGATGATCAGAAGCAGGCGCCTGTCGATCCGGTCAGCGACCACCCCCATAAACGGTGCTGCGACATAGCCGGCCATCTTGCTCGCGGCCACAATGCCCACCATCAGCGGAGAATCCGTCAGCTCCAGGGTCAGCCACCCAACCACCACCATATCGGCCCACCGGGCAGTGGAGGAAAGAAGGGTAGCCATCCAAAGCAGACGGAAGCCACGATGGCGGAGGGCAGCAAACTGGTGCATCCGGCCCAGCCGGGCCAAAGTTTCTCGCATCATGCTGAGCGCAGGTCTCCGATCATGTCACCGATGGTTTTCATCAACGGCGACAACGATATCATCTACGTGGAGTTTCATGATACGGTTCACGGTGCAGGCGCCGATCTTCGACCCGCGCATGCCGCGGTAGTCCAGTGCGCAGGCGAGCACCGGCTCGCGAAAGTGGGTCTTATTCTAACGTCTCCCGGGACGCGTCCTCCTGCGGCCATGGCGGGCCTGGACACGCGGGGGAAGTGCTACCATTAAAGTTCGGGTGATCAATCGGCAATAAGGGGGATGGCAAATTGGACAAGATCCGCATCAAGTTCACACTGTTTTCCGCGTTCTACTCACCACTTATATCTGCGATGTCGGGGGGATTTCTCAAGGCGGAGGGCCTGGAGCCGGAGTGGTCGATTGCGCCCCCGGGCGTCTCCGCGCTTGCCGCCGTGAACGATGGCTCCGCGCACATCGCTCAATCCGCCCTGAGTCAGGGGTTCACATCACTCAACAAGGGCGAGACACCGGGCGCAGTTCACTTCGCCCAGATCAACGAGATGGACGGGTTCTTCCTGACCGGACGCGCGGCGGATCCTGCCTTCAAATGGAAAAAGCTGGAAGGCGCCGAAGTCGTCATGTTCAAAGGGGGCCAGCCGCTCGACATGTTCAAGTATGCGTGCCACAAGGCCGGCATCGACTTCGACAAGATCAAACCCATCGGCCTCGGTAGCGCCGGCGAGATCGACCGCGCGTTCCGCCAAGGCCAGGGACAGTATGTTCAGCAACAAGGCCCGTATCCGCAGCAACTGCAGGCCGATGGCGTTGGACACGTCGTGGCGCAAGTCGGCAAGCAGATCGGCCCGTGCGGTTTTTCCAGCATCGCGGCGACTCGTGACTGGTTGAAGACTGATATGGCGAAGGCATTCATACGTGCCTATAAGAAGACCCGGGCCTACATGAACGACACGCCGGCTGCCGAGATCGCCAGGGCGGAAAAGCCGTATTTCCCCGACACCGATGAAAGCGTTCTCGCCGACTGCATCGCAACGTATCAGCGGCTAGGCTGCTGGACGCGGCATGTGGAAATCACGCATGCAGCTTATGAAAGAACGCTGGATGTCTACGAATACAATGGACTGTTGAAGCAGCGCTATCGCTACGAGCAAGTCTGCGCGGCGCCGCCGGCCACCGATTAGACATCGTTAACGAACCTGCTCAACGCGGCAAGACCTGGAACCCCATCTGGCGGAAATGGCAGTCGGTAATCAGCGCCTGCTTGAGGCGCAATTCCTGCATAACCACGAAGCTTGTGCAGTCGGTAAAGGAATACGCTTTGTCACGGAAAGATGTTACTCACAATAAAATCGAAACGGACACCATGGACTTTACATTAACCGAGCCACAACGCATGTTTCGCGATTCGGTCGCGACGTTCGCGCGCAAGGAACTCGCCGCTGGTGCGCTCGTGCGCGCGCATACGCCGGAATTTCCGCGCGACGTCGCGAAGCTGATGGCCAAGACCGGCCTGCTCGGCATCACCATGCCCGAGGCGGATGGCGGAGCGGGAGGCACGCTGATGGACGCGGTGCTGGCGATCGAGCAGGTGGCGCGATTCTGCCCGCGGAGTGCCGACGTCGTGGCGGAAGGCAATTTCGGCGCGATC
>JACPTJ010000180.1 GCA_016192835.1 Betaproteobacteria bacterium | reverse complement strand
GCAACTCGCGAGAAACGCGCTCCAGGCAAGCTGCGGATTATCGTCGCGCCACCCGGAAATGGCGTCCCAGCTGGTTGCGTGCAGCGCGCTGACGGGTGCGGGCGGCTTTGCCGGAACTGTTTCGACAGTCGGGGCGGGTGCCACGGGGGCGGGTGCCACGGGGGCGGGCGTCGGTGCGGGCGCCGGCGCCGGCGTAGGCGCAGGGGGCGTCACGATAGCGGGTTTGCCTGGCGCGAGCGTCTCGCACCCGGCGAGCATAACCAGCGCGATCAGCGCGGTACAGCGGCGTATCATTGCGGCAACACGAAACACGATGCGCCGCAGTATATAACACTGAAAATCGGGCACAAGAACAGTTATGTTTTGGTTGCTGCTTGAAGCGGGCGTTGCGCTCGCGATCCTGCTTTTCATCGTCTGGTGGACGTGGCCACGCAAGCCGAAGCCGCCGCGCACGCGCGATCGCGACCTATAACGCTTTTCTCAACTCGATGCTGCGGAACCAGCCGCGCGAGACTTGCCTGGCGGATGCGTCGCAGTGGTGGGCCGACGACGAGATCGTAGAGCGGGGCAAGCAGCGTGTAACTGATTTTGAGGGACATGGCCGAGCTCAATGCAGTACGCGCGGCGTCGACAGCGTGAAATCGGGGTATCGCCGCTTGTGACCGTCACGCGTTGAGGTTATACTTGACTGATGTTTAAGGCATTGATTAATAACCTGATTAATCCCAAGCGTGGCGATGATTTTAGCGACGACTACGCGGGATATCATTACGACCCTGACGAATCCACGGACAAGGTGGCGGCCAAGGCGGCAAGGAACGCAGCCAATCTGCGCGATTGCGTCGGACTCGATTATCCTGCTTTGGTCCATATGGAGACGGTTGCAGTCTGCAACGCCGCGTGTTCGTTTTGCCCCTACCCGACTTTGGAGCGCAAGGGTGTGCGCATGTCGGATCAGTTGATTGCCAAGATCATCGACGATCTTACTGACATTCCAAAAGACTTCCGCTTTCAGTTGGCGCCGTACAAAGTGAGCGAGCCGTTTCTGGAAGCCCGTTTGTTCGATATTCTTGGGATCGTCAACAGCAAACTGCCCAACGCGAACATCAGCATCATCACCAATGGGTCACCGCTGACCGAGCAAAAGATCGCGCAGCTGAGCAAGGTGCGGAATCTGTCATATATCAACGTGTCGGTTAATTTCGATAACCCGGAGGAATACGAAGCAGTCATGAAATTGCCGTTCGAGAGGACGGTCGAGCGGCTCGAAATTCTGCACCGCAAGTATGTGCAGGGCGTCATCAAATGCCCGATTCGGCTCAGCCGCGTGACTTCGAACAACCGCGCTGACGACGCTTCCTTTGTGGCTTGGGCCAAGAGCAACTTTCCACGCTTCTCTGCCATCATAATCCGGCGCAACGACTGGATTGGCGAGATTGAATCGGAGCAGGCCCTGACGGTTCCGGATGCGCCGTGTCAAAGATGGTTCGATTTGTCGATCACCGCAACCGGCGTGGTGTCGATGTGCTGCATGGATGGTTCCACAAAATACCCCAAAGGGGATGTCAACACGCAGCATGCCCTGGAGATCTACAATCAGCCCTGGTTACGCGAATTGCGCAGCACGCTCGTCAGCCGGCGCCACATCGGCAGCCCCTGCAATCAGTGTACTTACCACCAGTAGTATCGGGTCCCACACGACGTCTTGATTCCCGCCGAATGTTACTCTGCCGGCATCAGGCAAAATATCATCTGATGCGGCATTTCAATGCAGCACGCGCGGCATCGACAGCGTGAATTCAGGAATCGGCGCCTCGAACTGCAATCCGTCATGGTGCCGACCGGGGTGGCGATCGCGGTGCCGCTGGTGTACTCGAAGCTATCATCCGGCTTGAGCAGCGGCTGCTCGCCGACCACGCCGAGCCCGCGCACTTCCTGCACCTGATTGCCGGCATCGGTGATGATCCAATGCCGGCTGATCAGCTGCGCGGCGACGTTACCGGTATTTTTGAGCGTGATGGTGTAGGCAAATACATAACGGCCGCTTTCCGGATCCGACTGCTCGGGGATGTAAGCGGTGCGAGTCGTCACCGTGATTTCGTGTTTTTTTCCGGTAGCCATGGGGGAAATTTTGGATTGCGCGAGGCGCGGCGCGCGGCGCAGGTGGCCATTCCACACTATTTTGACCGGTGTGGCAACCGCAATCCGAATGCGGCCGCAGCTAGGTATGGCACCGGGATTGCGGGTAAAATGACCGCGGTCATCATCTGGATTCAACGTAATGTATCGAATCGCACCCAGCATCTTGTCGGCTGACTTCGCGCGCCTCGGCGAGGAAGTAAAAAGCGTCGTCGCGGCCGGCGCTGACCTGATCCATTTCGACGTGATGGATAACCATTACGTGCCGAACCTGACGATCGGCCCCTTAGTGTGCGCCGCGATCCGGCCGCTGACCGCGGCGCCGATCGACGTGCACCTGATGGTAAAACCGGTCGACCGCATCGTTCCCGATTTCGCCAGGGCCGGCGCCAATATCATTTCATTCCATCCCGAGGCCTCCGAGCACATCGACCGCACCATCGGGCTCATCAAGGAGCACGGTTGCAAGGCGGGCCTGGTATTCAATCCGGCGACCCCGCTCGATTATCTCGACCACGTGCTCGACGAGCTCGATCTCGTGCTGATCATGTCGGTGAACCCGGGATTCGCCGGCCAGAAGTTCATTGCCGGCGCGCTCGCCAAGCTGCGCGCGGTGCGCGAACGCATCGCCAGATCGGGCAAGGACATCTGGCTCGAGATCGACGGCGGCGTCAAGGCCGACAACATCGCCGACATCGCGCGCGCCGGTGCCGACACGTTGGTTGCCGGTTCGGCGATTTTCGGTACCAAGGACTACCAGGCAACCATCGCGCAAATGCGCGGCGAACTCGCGAAGGTGTAGCCCGATTTGAAAATCGAAGCAAAGCAGTTAGCCACCGATGCCCCGGAATAATTTTCCGCTGCCCGTCAAAGCCGTGATGATCGATCTCGACGGCACGCTGCTCGACACCGTCAAGGACCTCGCGATCGCGGTCAACCTGATGCTGGAGCAAGTCGGCCGGCCGCCGCTCGATGAGACGCTGGTGCGCGCTTTCGTGGGCAAGGGCATCCCGAACCTGGTCAAGCGCGCGCTGGCCGGCTCGTTGAACGGCGAGCCTGACCCGGTGCTGTTCGAACGCGCGCTGCCGCTTTACCTGGATTGCTATGCGGGCGTGAACGGCAAATACACCACGCTTTATCCAGGCGTGCGGGAAGGGCTGGAGGAGCTGGAGCGCGCCGGCTTTCCGCTCGCCTGCGTGACCAACAAGTCGGAGCGCTTCACGCTGCCGCTGCTCGCGCAGATGCGCATCGACCATTATTTTTCGATCGTGATCGCCGGCGACACGCTGCCGCAGAAGAAGCCCGATCCGCTGCCGCTCACGCATACCTGCCGCCATTTCGGCATCGTGCCCGCGCAGATGCTGATGGTCGGCGATTCCCTGAACGACGCGCAGGCGGCGCGCGCGGCGGGGTGTCCCGTCTTCTGCGTTACCTATGGCTACAACGAGGGTGCGGATGTGCGGGAACTCGATGTTGATGCTATAGTAGGATCGTTGCTTGAGGCCACCCGGCTTATCACCAAATCATGATCCACACGAAAACCGAAAGAAACCCCTTGCGCTCCAGCGGGCATTGGCGCCCGTGGCGCAGCGGTCTGGCACGCTGGCGCGCGCAGTAATCGCCGCGTCACCGGTTCTTTCGTTTTTGAGATTTCGCATGGAGTGGAGTCATGACAGAGTCACAGTTCAATCAGCTTGCGGCCGAGGGTTTTAACCGCATCCCGCTGGTGCTGGAAACCTTCGCCGACCTCGATACCCCGTTGTCGGTTTACCTCAAGCTTGCCAACCGGCCGTACACCTACCTGCTCGAATCGATCGTCGGCGGCGAGCGCTTCGGCCGTTATTCGTTCATCGGGCTCGCCGCGGAAACCCGTCTCGAAGTGCGCGGCAACGAGTGCAGCGAATTCGAGCGCGGCAACCTGACGCGCCGCACGCAGGCCGCCGACCCGCTGCAATTCATCCAGCAGTATCAGTCCCGCTTCAAGGCAGCCCCGCAGTCCGGCCTGCCGCGTTTCTGCGGGGGACTCGTCGGCTACTTCGGCTACGACACGGTGCGCTACATCGAGCGGCGGCTTGCCGGGTCGCATAAACCCGATCCGATCGGCGCGCCCGATATCCTGCTGCTGCTGTCGCAGGAGCTCGCGATCGTCGACAACCTGTCGGGCAAGCTCACGCTGGTGGTGTATGCCGACCCGGATGAGCGCAATGCTTATCGCGAAGCCCGGCGCCGGCTCGGCGAATTGCTCGCGAATCTGCGCGCGCCGGTGGCGATACCCGCCGATGTGTCGGTCGCTTCCGAACCGGCGGTGTCCGGTTTCGGCGAAGCCGCGTACCATGCCGCAGTCGAGCGCGCCAAGCGCTACATTTTCGACGGCGACATCATGCAGGTGGTGCCGTCGCAGCGCATGTCCAAGCGCTTCAAGGCGACGCCGCTCGCGCTGTATCGGGCGCTGCGCACCATCAATCCGTCGCCGTACATGTTCTACTACGATTTTGGCGAGTTCCACGTCGTCGGCGCCTCGCCCGAAATCCTGGTCCGGCTCGAGGGCGACACGGTCACGGTGCGGCCGATCGCCGGCACGCGGCGGCGGGGCGCGACGCCGGCGGAAGACGCGGCGCTCGCCGACGAGCTGTTGGCCGACGCCAAGGAACGTGCCGAGCACATCATGCTTCTCGATCTGGGGCGCAACGACGTCGGGCGCGTCGCGCAGACCGGCAGCGTGCACGTGACCGAGCAGATGGTGATCGAGCGCTATTCGCACGTGATGCACATCGTGTCCAACGTCGAAGGCCGCCTGAAGCCCGGGTTGAACGCGATCGACGTGCTGCGCGCGACGTTTCCCGCCGGCACCGTGAGCGGGGCGCCCAAGGTGCGCGCGATGGAGATCATCGACGAACTCGAGCCGATCAAACGCGGCATTTACGCCGGTGCGGTCGGTTATCTCGGATTCAACGGCGACATGGACGTCGCCATTGCACTGCGCACCGCGGTGTTGAAAGACGGCACGCTGTACGTGCAGGCGGGCGGCGGCGTGGTCGCCGATTCGGTGCCGGCCACCGAATGGCAGGAAACCCAGAGCAAGGCGAAGGCGTTGTTGCGCGCGGCGGAAATGGCCGAAGCGGGTCTCGACAGCAGGATCGAGTAGGGGAACGCGGCCAGTCGCTCGCGCGCCGTTTCAGCCCCGCCTTCACGAGCCCCGACGCATCCGGAGCCGCACCGGCGCGCGCTTTGACGAGTTGATTGCTCGTGTTGCGCAGGCGCTGCGCGAGGATCTGTGTAAGCTTGACGAGGAGCTTCGCGCCGACGGCAGGATGCTCGCGGATCAGTCGCTCGATCGCGTGGCGCGTGAGAACTCCGGCTTCGAC
>JACPTJ010000147.1 GCA_016192835.1 Betaproteobacteria bacterium | reverse complement strand
TGTTCGAGGCGCTGGCGCGCCGCAGGGGCGATTTCAACAACCCGCAGCGAGCCTGCGGCATAACCCTTGTTGAGCAGGCCGCCAATGATCGCGCCCGCCATGTTGCCGCCGCCGATGAACGTGATGTTCATAAAGAATCCTCAGTCACCTCATGATTCTACGGGTTTCTCCGAGTCCGCTGTGTTCTCCATGGCTAAAGTCTTTTCTCTGGGGCCAAAAATCGCGGTGCCCACGCGCACCAGCGTCGCGCCTTCGGCTATCGCCGCCTCGAAATCGTCCGACATCCCCATCGACAGCGTGTCAAGCGCGATCCCGGCGCTCACCAGCGCGTCCTTTAACTGCCGCAGCTGCGCAAAATAGCGGCACTGTTGCGCATAATCCGGGCTCACGGGAGGAATCGCCATGAGCCCGCGCAACTTGAGCCGCGGCAACCCTGCCACCGCGCGCGCCAGCGCCAGCGCCTCGCCGGCAGCAACGCCGCTTTTGCCATGCTCGGCGCCGATATTGACCTGGATGCATACCTGCAGCGGTGCGAGCCCGGCGGCACGCGCGGCGGACAGGCGCTGCGCGATCTTGAGACCCTCGATGCTGTGCACCCAATCGAAATGCTCCGCAATCATGCGCGTCTTGTTGCTCTGGATTGGGCCTATAAAGTGCCACTCCAGAGGGCGGAGCAGGGGCCCCGTCTCGGACGGGGATGCGACCCCGGCGGAGGGGCCGCGCGCATCGCTTGTTGACGGTGCATTTTCGTGAATTACGGACGCGATGCGCGACTGGAGGGTGGGATCGGCGGCTGCGGCGATTTTGGCGACTCCTTCCTGCGCGTAGCTCTCCCCGAACGCAGTCTGCCCGTGCTCGCGCGCAACGGCCACCGCATCCGCGCCGAACGTTTTGCTCACCGCAATCAGGCCGATATCTTCGGGGTTGCGGCCGCACGCTTGGGCGGCGTTTGCAATGCGCCGTCTTACGGCTTGCAAGTTGGCGCCGATTGTGTCCATAATTTCAAGCAATATTAGGGGTTTAGTGTGAATTATTTGCTGCGGCAGCGCGCCCCTTCCGCCGCTCACCAGGCTGCTGTAACAGGGAAATTATAATGGACATCTCCGAACTGCTCGCGTTTGTCGTCAAGAACAAGGCTTCCGACCTGCACCTGTCATCGGGTTTGCCGCCGATGATCCGGGTGCATGGCGACATACGGCGCATCAATCTGCCCGCGATGGAGCATAAGGACGTCCACAACATGGTGTATGACATCATGAACGACGGGCAGCGCAAGTTCTACGAGGAAAACCTCGAGTGCGACTTCTCGTTCGCGATTCCCAACCTGGCGCGCTTCCGCGTGAACGCTTTCGTGCAGCTGCGCGGAGCCGCCGCGGTGATGCGCACGATTCCTTCGAAGATCCAGTCGCTCGAGGATCTCAAGTGCCCGGCGATTTTCAAGGACATCGCGGACCAGCCGCGCGGCATGTGCCTGGTGACGGGGCCGACCGGTTCCGGCAAATCGACGACGCTGGCGGCGATGGTCAATCACATCAACGAAAACGAATTCGGCCACATTCTCACCGTCGAGGACCCCATCGAGTTCGTTCACGAATCGAAGAAATGCCTGATCAACCAGCGCGAGATCGGGCCGCATTCGTTGTCGTTCGCCAATGCGTTGCGCTCGGCGTTGCGCGAAGACCCGGACGTGATCCTGGTCGGGGAGATGCGCGACCTTGAAACGATACGGCTGGCAATGACCGCCGCCGAGACCGGTCACCTGGTGTTCGGCACGCTGCATACCAGTTCCGCCGCGAAGACCATCGACCGTATCATCGATGTCTTTCCGGCGGATGAGAAGGAGATGGTGCGCGCGATGCTGTCGGAATCATTGCGCGCGGTGATTTCACAGACGCTGCTGAAAACCAAGGATGGATCCGGCCGCGTCGCGGCGCACGAGGTCATGATCGGCACGCCCGCGATCCGCAACCTCATCCGCGAGGCCAAGGTCGCGCAGATGTATTCCGCGATCCAGACCGGCCAGTCGTTCGGCATGCAGACGCTCGACCAGAACCTGATGGACCTGGTCAGACGCAACATCGTGTCGAGCGACGAAGCGCGCGGCAAGGCCGCCAACAAGGACAACTTCAAATGATGGCGGGTCGTTGACGCCAGACGGCAAATGCCAAACGGCGGGCGGCGACGGATGAGCCGGCCGCTTGTGGACATACGCTCGGGAGGACTCAGCAATGGATCGTGATCAGTCAGTTCAATTCATGCACAGCCTGCTGCGTGCGATGGTCAGCAAGAAAGCATCTGACCTGTTCATTTCCGCGGGCTTTCCCCCGGCATTCAAGGTCGACGGCAAGATGACGCCGGTGTCGAGCCAGACGCTGACGGCGCAGATGACCTCCGATCTGACGCGCGCCATGATGAATGACAAGCAGGCGCAGGAATTCGAGGCGACCAAGGAGTGCAACTTCGCGGTTGCCCCCGCCGGCATCGGCCGCTTCCGCGCCAGCGCCTTCGTGCAGCAGGGCCGCATCGGCATGGTGTTGCGGACCATCACGACGGCCATTCCGAGTCTCGATGAGCTCAAGCTGCCGAAGGTATTGAAGGAAATCGTGATGAACAAGCGCGGCATGGTCATTTTTGCCGGCGGCACCGGCAGCGGCAAGTCGACTTCGCTCGCGGCGATGATCGGATACCGTAACGAAAACAGCTACGGCCACATCATCACCATCGAAGATCCGGTCGAGTTCGTGCACGAACACAAGAACTGCCTGATCACGCAGCGCGAAGTCGGCGTGGACACGGATTCATGGCACGCAGCGCTCAGAAACACGTTGCGGCAGGCGCCCGACGTGATCCTGATCGGCGAGATCCGCGACCGCGAAACGATGGACCACATGGTCGCCTTCTCGGAAACCGGGCACTTGGCGATGGGTACGCTGCACGCCAACAGCGCCAACCAGGCGCTCGACCGCATCATCAACTTCTTCCCCGAGGAGCGCAGGTCGCAGGTGCTGATGGACCTGTCGCTCAACATTCGCGCGTTCGTCGCACAGCGCCTGGTTCCGAAGCGGGACGGCAAGGGCCGTTCTGCCGCGGTCGAGGTCATGCTCAATTCGCCGTTGATTTCGGAGATGATCTTCAAGGGCGAAGTGAACGAGATCAAGCCGATCATGGCAAAGTCGCGCGAGCTCGGCATGCAGACCTTCGACCAGGCGCTGTTCGATCTCTACGAAGGGGGTGAGATCGGCTACGAGGACGCGCTGAGAAACGCCGATTCGGTCAACGAGCTGCGGCTGAATATCAAGTTGAACAGCAAGGCAGCCCGGGACAAGAATGTCATGGAAGGAATCGAACACCTGAACATCGTGTGATTCCGGTATTTCCGGCTAAGGCGGATACAGGCGAAAGTACCCAAGGGCTGGGCATAGCGTCTAGCTCACTGCGCGCACGGCTTCCAACGCCCCAAGGTCGGCAAGAACGCCTTTGATCTCGGCGCGGCCCGCCTCGGATAATGGCGTCTGAGGCGGCAGGGGCGCGCCAACCTCGTAGCCCTGAAGCTCCAGGCCACCCTTGATGCATGCCGCCAGGTTGTATTTGGCGAAGACCCGGTTCATGCGCCAGAGGCTGCGCTGCAATCGCATCGCCTCCTCCCATTTGCCGGCGCGACACAAGTCGTACAAATGCGCGCTTTGCCGGGGCACCACGCACGCCGGTCCCGCCATCCAGCCGACCCCTCCGATCAGCATGACGCAGGCCGGGATGTGGGCCGAGGCGCTGAACACGCGTATCCGGTCCCCCACCGCGTTGATGATGCTGAGCAGCCGGCCGGTATCGGACGATGCGTCCTTGAGATATCGGATGTTGTCTATCTTGGCGAGGCGCTCGATGGCCGGCAGCGTGAGGTCGCTGCGCTGAAACTGCGGATTCGTATACAGCACGACCGGCAATGCGGTTGCGTTCGCCATCGCGGTGAAATAAGCGACCACACCATCCTCAGTGAGCGGAAAATAGGCTTCGAGTATCCCGAGAATGCCATCGACGCCGAGCGCCTCGTAGGCGTTGACCTGTTCGACCGCATCGGCAATCGTGGTCGCCGCGACACCGCTCACGACCGGCACCCTGCCGCGCGTCGCCTGCACCACGACCTCCACGATGCGATGGCGTTGCTCCCGATTCAGGTAGGCGAACTCCCCGGTCGATCCGAGCGGCGTCAAGCCGTGGACACCGGCGTCGATCAGATCGTTCACGAGTCGCATCAGTACCGCGTCCTTGACCCGGCCGCGCTCGTCGATGGGTGATACCAAATAAGGAAAGACGCCGCGAAAGTCATTGTGTGTCATGGTCGGCTCGCAAAATTTGCCAGCTTAACGTTCGCTTCATCGGCGCGCGCTGCTTTCGCGCGCGGCCGAGTGGAAGCAATAGTTAAGCCCCATCGTCAAGCCGCAATCTTTCGCAATACCCCGGGATGAAGTTCTGCGATCTTGATCAGGGTCTTTGCAGCGGCACTGGGGGCCCTACGCCCTTGTTCCCACTCCTGGAGCGTTCGAACGGAGACACCGAGCAGCGCGGCGAACTGCGCCTGAGAAAGTCCAGACTTTTCGCGCGCACGAACGATCGGAAAAGACTCAAGCGTATACCGCCGACCGATGCGGCCAGCTTTGATATCGCGAATGCCCTCAAGTATCTCGTGACCAATATCGCGGGTCTTTTCCCACCGGGCTAGTTGCTTTTCGGTCATCTTACGCATCGTCAATGTTCTCCTTCATTTGTTTCAGAGAGTGCGCGGGGATGTTCTCGCGCACATTCTTTCCGTAGATCGTGAGCATCCAGAGTTCGCCGCGAGCGCTTCGCAGGTAATATATGACCCGCAACCCGCCGCGCTTGCCGCGACCCTCCGAGCCCCAGCGCAGCTTGCGCACGCCGCCTGAACCCGGGACGATGACACCCGCCTCGGGTTGTTCGTTCAGATAATTCTGGAGCTTGGTGTAATCGTCGTCTTCGAGGTAGTGCGAAAGCGCCTTCGTGAAAAAGGGCGTTTCAATGAACTCGAACATCCGAGAATACTACGGCAATGACGTATAAATGTCCAGCCTGCCTCGGGGCGCGAATCGATGGGGTTTAGGCACCCTCAAGAAACATATCGCTCGTGAGACCCAGCGCAAACGCCAAAGCACGATCCAGCAACGCTTGCTTGGCCGGCGACAGAGACCCGATGAAGCTCGTAAGGGAACTCTTGGAAAGACTCATGAGTTCGTCGCAGTGAATGCTGCTCTCGTGCTTCAAGCCCTCCTCGATACCAATGTCAACCTGCGTGTGTAGACCGTCACGACGGGTATATACCGGGGCGCAAATGACGGAGGAGAACGAAGAGTTGACCAGAAGTTGGCGACTGACGATGACAAAAACGCGCTGCCTGTGCGGATCGCGTGACGAGGGGTGTTGCACGAGATACAGTTCCCCGCGTTTCACAGGGGAACCTGATAGGAAAGCGCGTCCTCTGCCTCCGCGTTAAGTTCCTCGGCGTGCGCGTTGATAACGGTGAGGTCGGAAGCATCTTCTCCCGGACGCGGCCAGGCGAAATAGGCCCGCAAAGCCGCAGCCACGAGTTCATTGCGCTCAGGAGGACTGGGCGCACGGCGGTCCAGGGCCGCCTTGAGGTCCTCGGGCAAAGCAACAAGGGTTTCAATGTTCATGGTGCAATGGTACGGCCGTCGGCTCACGCGATGCAAGCGGTCCCGAAGAACCCGCGGCTCCCTCGGGGCGCCTAACGACCGTGGTGAGACGCGCGCGGCCACTTTTGCCGTGCGTCGTTCTCGACCACTCGGTTCGGCGCGGGGCTCCATTGCTCGCCGCCATGCGTATGCATGACGCTCAACCCTCTACGCCACTTTGAGGATGAACGGGGTTTCGGTTTGCTTTTCCGGATCAAACTGAGATCGCCCCGTAAAGTTGACGTGCTTTCCGTAGATATGCAGCGACAAGGTCACTTTGTCGGTCTCGTTCCATACGACGTGAATGCCGCCGGTCGGCATCGCAACGACCTCCCCCACGCCGAACACCTTCTCGCCGACCTTCTTCAACTCCGCATGGCCCGGGCGGGTTCGGTCATCGACACGCTCGAAAAACTTGTTCATCTCCGGGCCGTCCACGCCGGCCACGAGTGCCCAGGTGCCATGGTCGTGCGGCGGGGTGCCTCTGCCGGGAAGCCAACTCACGGCAAAAATCGCCAGCGCGTGGTCCGGCTCCTCGTGCAGCAGATGGACGCCGAAACCCTGTTCCGGGTCGGCGTCGTACAGACGCGCTTCGAGCCATGACTCCTTCGCTAGTGCCGCACGGCGGGCCAGCGGGCGGGACCGGTTCAATATCTCTCGCTCATCCTTTGTTCCCGCGCAGATCTTTCTGAGACCAGCCGCAAGCTGGGCGATAGAGTAATTATCCGTGTCCATCCGTTCTCCTCCTTCGACGCTGGTGGGCGGTTCGCTCGAACGTGGGGTTGGGCGTCATCGCGGACCGCTACCGCTCGGGTCCGGGACGATGATCTTCGAATCGTCCCTATTCCCCCATTCTCCCCAGGATGCCACATAATTCCGGACGCGCGGATAGCCTAGGGACTTGAGGGCGAGGAATGTGTTGGCCGAGCGGTAGCCGCCATGACAGACAGGGATGATGGTCTTGTCTGGCGTTGCACCTCTCGAGACGTAGAGATCGCGGATTTCTTCCGCCGGCCGAAAGGCACCCTTATCGTCGAGGTGATCGCGCCAGAAGATGTGCACGGCGCCCGGAATGGTTCCGGCGCGCCGGGCTCGCTTTTCCGTGCCCCGGTACTCGGACTCGCGCCTGACATCGACAATGACCGTCTGTCCATCATCGATGGCGCGATGGACATCGAACCGGGTTGCCAGCAGTTCGAGATTTGGCGTTCCTTTGTACGGGGGAGGCGTCGGCGGCGCTTTTGCCGGGTCGACCGGCGCCGGTGCCGCCGTCAGGCGGATGAGCCGCTTGCCCGACACGGTCCACGCCTGCGTTCCGCCGTCCAGAATCCTGACGTCCGGGTGACCCAAAACCGCGAGGAGCCAGACCGCTCGCGCCGCCCGCTCGCCGGTTTCGTGGTCGTAGATCACTACTGGCTTATCCGGGGATACGCCTCGGGTTCCGAACAGTGTTTGAAATATTGACAGGAAGGCGTTCAACGGGGCATCCGAAGAGTCATTCAGGCTGACGCCATAGATGTCGAGATGCTTACTTCCCTCAATGTGGCCAAGCGAGAAATCCTCCGCCGGGCGCAGGTCGATCAGGGTAACCGCTCCCAGTCGCTCGCCTAGCTCGCGTGCATTGATCAGATATTTTCGGTCCGGGAAATCACTGATTGGCATTGGGATGGCTCCTACATGGATGTATATGCGAACCTGCGGATCATCGCTTCCTATGACGCCCAACGTAAAGCCAAAACCCTGGACACTTTGATTCCTGCCATTCTCGTACTATTTTCGGTATGCATTTACCCCTCCGAAAAGTTTTGCGTTGATTCTGGAGCGTTCTATGAGGTCGCAGTTTGTAAGCGTTGCGCAAAACTCGCGTTCGGGGCTTTTTCTACAGCCTCAACGTCCGCCGTGAAACGCGCGCGGTTTTTGGCGCGTCGATTTCAACGGCACGGTTGGGTGGCAAAAAGCCGCGTTCACAAATCTTCAGGCCTCAGCCCAGTGCGTTTGGCGATTCGGGCAAGCATCTTGGGGCCAATCGTCTCGCCATCGTGAAAGGCAAAGACAACATCAGGCCACCCAGGACGGGAGAGAGTCTTATGCGATCCGGACTGGCGCTTGAGCGCCCAGCCAACCCGGAGGAGTGCGGCGAGAACACGGCGGGCCTTCGTCGAAGGCCATGAGGTCATGCGGTCGGGATAGCGATCGAGATGGGCTGAGGCCCGGCTTCATTATGTTCGAGGCGCTCGGCGAGCACGCGAAGGGCGAGTACCTCGGCCTTCACCATCGCTTCATGTGGCGTGGCACCATAGGCAAGAACCCCCGGTAATTCCGGGATTTCGGCGAGCCATCGGCCATCCTCTTCGCGTTCGTGTTCAATAGTGAAATTCATGCGTACCTCCGCGATGCCCGCCATTCTACGCCAATTGAGGTTTTGCCACCCAACGCCCCGCATCATCCGCGCGCGCCGCTTTTACGCGCGTCGGCGTGGATGCGGTGGTTAGATCTGAACATGTGTTATTGAATGAGAAGTTTGAATTCGTTCACCTGCACATTAGGCGCGGCCATCAAAGCGTACGACAACGCTTGATCCTTCTTTGCGACAATGACAATGCCTCGGACGCCCTCTGTGTGGTGAGCTTCCTTGAGCCAACCCATGTATCTCAAAACCTGACCTACTACTTGATCCGTCCCTTGTGTTCGTTTTAGCTCGACCACGACGAAATTTCCGTTTGCGTCCTTACAGAGTAAGTCGAGTCGGCCCGCTGGTGTGCTCAGCTGCCTCTCTGCGAGATGTAACCCAGGCTCGATCGCCTCAAGCTGATGGATTATGAGGTCCTCAAGGTTTCGCTCGGCCAGTGAAGGACTGTTGGCTGCGCGAACGTTGGCGGATCGGACCAACGTTTTTGCCGCATCGTGAGTCGGCGGCAACACACGGACGTAGCCGTGTGGCGGTATCTGAACCGAGGTCCCGTCGTACTTTTGGAAGGAATACGTATCGTACGAAAATGGCGCGATTTCGGTCATTACGAGGGTGTTTTTCCAAGGGTATGACCGAAAATCATCGAGATTCTCCTTCCACTCGCGTATCCACGACTCTGGTTTGACTCGTTCCGCCAAGCTTCTGTCTTCGTAGTGGTCGGGCGAGTGTGAAACGATGTCCCGAATCGCCACCCGGTATTCAACCTGCCCTCCGCTAATGTGCATAAAGCCCAGCATAGGAAAAGAGAAGTTGTCCTTCGCCATTCGGAACCCCACCTCCCAGTAAAGCTCTTCGTGATTTGCCAAATGCCTGATGGCGTCGTCGACCACGACCATTGACGGATTGGCACTAAAGAGAATTGCGTCCACGAGATGTTTGTTCAGATCTACTTAAATTCGATGACAGAAATTATTTGCCAAAAATTATATGCCCGATTTTCGTTGACGCAAGGTCTATTAACGCCAGCTATTACTTAAGTCATAGCCCGTAGTCAATCTTCTGCCCGATACGTTACCCCTCCTATACGTCGGGCGCAATTCGCCGTCGGGAATGGGAGGAAACATGGATGACAATGGCAATCGAGGGCCGTCTCAAGGCGCCGTCGCGCGCCCCCGGTTGCTCGAATCGCTGCGCGCCGCCATTGGCGCGCGGCACTACAGCCGTCGCACCGGGCAGGCCTATCTTTATTGGATCCGGCGTTTCATTTACTTTACGGGCAAGCGCCAACATACGCCGTGAGTGCGGGAGGGAGTGAGAGCGGGAGGTCGTAGATACTTTGCCTCGCTCTTACGCCCTTTCGCTCTCCCGCTCTCCCGACCTCACGGTTTCTTCCGCCGCATCGACCCCGCAACCAGCTTGAATTCATACAGCCGGCATTCGAGCGCGCCGTTATAGAGCGGCGTGCGCTTCGAGGCTGCGAGGTGGATCAGCTTCGGCAACTCGCGGTCGCCGCTGAAAATGTAGGCGCGCCAGCCGCTGAATTTCTGCTTCAGCGCATCGCCAAGCTTCGGATAGAACTGCGCAAGTTCTTCGTGCGCGCCAAGCCGCACGCCGTACGGCGGGTTGGTGACGATGACGCCGCTCGCGGCGGGCGCGGATATTTCCAGCACGTTCGCCTGTTTGAGGCTGATCACGTTTTCCAGTCCCGCGGCGGCGAGGTTGGCGCGCGCGGCCTTCAGTTCCTCGCCGTAGAGGTCGCTGCCATAGATCGGCAGCGCGGTGCGCGGGCGCTCGCGCGCGAGCGCATCGGACTTGACCTTGTCCCACGCCTTGCGGTCGAAGTTGTTTAGTTTTTCGAAGCCGAAACTGCGTCTGGCGCCGGGTGCGATGCCGAGCGCCATCAGCGCCGCCTCGATCGGCAGCGTGCCGCTGCCGCACATCGGATCGAGCAGCGGCTCGCCGGGCGTCCAGCCCGCAAGCCGCAAAATTCCCGCAGCGAGGTTCTCGCGCAGCGGCGCTTCGCCGGCGGCACTGCGGTAGCCGCGCTTGAACAGCGGCTCGCCCGAAGTGTCGAGATACAGCGTCAGCTCTTCAGCCGTGAGGAAAGCGTGCACCCGAACGTCCGGCGCCCGGGTGTCGATGCT
>JACPTJ010000146.1 GCA_016192835.1 Betaproteobacteria bacterium | reverse complement strand
ATAGCCGTCGAGCTCAGGCATCAATACGTCGCTGATGATCAAGGCCGGCTTGCGCCGCAGGGCCGATGCAAGAGCTTCTTTGCCGTCGGCGGCGACCGCGACCTTGTAGCCACGCTCCTCCAGCAAATGCTGCAACTGCTCCCGCTGAGTCGCACTGTCCTCGGCAATGAGGATTTCCACGTCCCTGGCCGCGCCTTTCTTTGACGATTTCATAAGTCGCGCTCGTTCGTATCCTGGTTGTTCGTTGTTCGTTGCTCGTTGTTCGTTGCTCGTTGCTCGTTGTTCGAATCACGTACCACGAGTCACGAACCACGAATCTATGCCCTGAGCATGGCCTCCATCACGTCAGCGGGAAGGGGCCGGCTGAACAGATATCCCTGCATCTCGTCGCACCTGAGCAGCTTCAGGATCTCGCGCTGTTCCTCGGTTTCCACGCCTTCGGCCACCACGCGCAGCTTGAGCCCATGCGCGAGCGAGACGATGGTCGAAGTGATCATCATGTTGTCGTCGCTATTCGCCATTTCAGCGACGAACGAACGATCTATTTTCAGCGCGGTAATGGGCATCCTCGCGATGTAGCTCAGTGACGAGTAGCCGGTGCCGAAATCGTCGATTTCGATGCCGACCCCCATCGCCTTGATCACGTTGAGCTTGCGTATGGATTCCTCGATGTCCTGCATGATCACGCTTTCGGTGATCTCGAGATCGATCTCCGCGGGATTGTCTTTGTCGGCAGCGATCACCTTCGATACCGAGTCAACGAATCCCTTCTGCCGCAATTGCAGCGCCGAGATGTTTACCGAGACGCGTGGCGGATTGAGGCCTTGCCTGCGCCATCGCCGTTGGTCCTCGGCCGCCTGCCGCAGCACCCACTGGCCGACCTCGAGGATCATCCCGGTCTCCTCGAGGATCGGGATGAACTCGGCCGGCGGCACCAGCCCCAGGTCGGGAGCGTTCCAGCGTATCAAGGCTTCCAGACTCGTGATGCGATTGCTGGCCAGATCGACTTTTGGCTGGTAATGCAGCACGAACTGCTCGTCCACGATCGCGATACGCAGCTTGTTTTCCAGGCTCAGTATTTCGGCGACCCTCGCATTCATCTGCGGCGCGTAGAACATATACTTGTCGCCCGAGTCCCTCGCCTTTTGCAGCGCGGCTTCGGCGTTTCGGAACAGGGTCTCGGCGTCGCTGCCGTCGTCCGGCGACAGCGCAACTCCGCACTTGAACGAGATCCGCAGCTCCTGCCCGTCCACCGTGAACGGCCGGCTCAGGGAGTAAAAGATTTTCTCTTCGAGTGTGTGCGCAACGTCGGCGCCGGCCGTGATTTCCGCGAGGCTGACGGCAAAGGCATCCGAACCCGTGCGGGCAACGCTGCCCTCATTTCCGACCGCGTCCCGCAGGCGCTCCCCGATTTGCCTGAGCAGCGCGTCGCCGGCCGGCCGGCCCAGCGAATCGTTGACGAAGCGGAACCGCTCGACATTGAACGTGACGACGGCCACGCTCTCCTCGCGCACCGCGTGCGAGCGCACGAAATTATCGACGCGGTCGCAGAACAGCGTGCGGTTCGGCAACCCGGTCAGTGCGTCGTAGTAGGCGAGGTAATTGAGCTTTTCCTCCTTGGCGATATGGTCGAGCGCGAACGAGATATCGCCGGCCATCTCGATCAGCAATTTCATCTCCTGCTCGTCGAAGAAATCCGGCTCAGGCGCGTACAACGCGAATGCGCCGACCGCACGCTGCTCGAGCAGCAGTGGGAACACCGCCATCGAGCGATAGCCTCGTTTCAGCGCCTCGTCGCGCCACCGGCTCATTCGCTCATCGACGCTTATATCATTGCAGACGGTCGGCACGGCACTCGTCAGCGCTTCCATCGTCAGGCTGCGTTTTCCCCTTAAGGCAAACTTGACTTGGTCGAGATATCCATCGTCCCACCCCGCCTTGGCCACCTCCGTCACGTGCTGGATGGCCGGATCGAACAACCCGATCCAGGCCATCACGAATTTCCCGTGTTCTACCGCAATGCGGCACGCTTCCGCAAACAGCTCATCGCGTTCGCGCACCCGCACGATGGTCGTGTTGATTCCGCTCAGCACGCTGTAGACGCGGTTAAGCCGCGCCACTCTGGCGGTACGCTCCTGCACCAACTGCTCCAGATTTTCGTGCAGATGTGCCCGCTCCAGTGCGATGGCCAACTGGTTGCCCACGCTATACAGCACTTTTAATTCCTCGTCATCGAACAGCCCTTTTTCCGGCCCGACCAGGTTCATCAGACCGACCGCGCGGGTCCCGTTCCACAACGGAATACTCGCGTGGTAGCTTAGCCCACGCGTGTCGCTATCCACCTTGCCGAGGCGCTCGCACTCCAGAATATTGGTCACGTGGTCGAGCGCGCCGGATACCAGCTGGCGGCGGCATACGCAGTCATCTTCCATCGCCCCCGCACATTCGAGCGCCGGCGGCAGGTTGCGTGCAGCGGCCATCCGGAAACCGGATTCGCCTTCGCGCACAAAAACCCAGCCGGCCTGAATCTCCGGCAACTCCAGCGCCCACTCCAGCGCCGTTTCCGCCACTCCCTTTACGCTGATCGCTCCGTTGAGGCCCTCCGCGATGCGGTAGAGCCCATTGAGCACCTGATTGGAATGCGCCAGATCCTTTTCTCTCAACTTGAGCTCACCGTTGATCGCGACCGCCTGCTCGTAAGTCGAGATCAGCATATCGAGCACCTGCTGGCGTTCGGTGGTGATGAAATGCGTCTGGTCGCCCAGAGTAAGCTCCACGCCCATCTGCATTCTCTGGTTCTTGCGCAGCTCCAGATTCATCAGCAGGTAGTCGATGCGCGACAGCAGGTATTTGTCCTCGTACGGCTTGCGGATGAAATTGTCCGCGCCGCACTCGAGGCCTTTCAGGATGTCGTGCGGATCGGCAAGCGTGGTGAGCAGGATGACCGGCACGTCCTTCAACTTGTCGTCGGACTTGACCGCCTTGCACAGGCCGTAGCCGTCCAGCTCCGGCATCAGGATATCGCTGATGATCAGCATGGGCCTGAGGCGCCGGGCTGCCGCGAAAGCCTCTTTGCCGTTGATTGCAGCCACTACCGCATAGCCGTGCTCCGCCAGCAAGTGCTGCAACTGCTCCCGCTGAGTCGCACTATCCTCGGCAATCAGGATTTCGACGCGATTGTTACCGTTGCTGCTATTGTCCTTCCCGGCTTCCATCACTCGCGCTCCTTTTTACCTCTGTTGTTCGCCAGGTTCGTCAGCACCGCGGCGATTTTCTCCGGCGGCAGGACGAACATCACCGCGTCCAGCCGGATCGCCTCGCCGGGCATGCCGTGAACGACGGAACTGTCCTTGTCCTGGGCGAAGGTGGCCGCGCCCTCTTTTTTCAATAATCGCAGCTCCGCGGCGCCGTCGCGGCCCATGCCGGTGAGCAGACCGGCAACGGCGTCGCATCCGTAGCTCTCGGCGACCGAGCGGAAGAGAACGGACACCGAAGGACGCAGGCCGTTCTCGGGTGCGTCCTTCGTCAGCACAATCTTTCCGCCACGAGCGACCTTCATCTGGAATTCGTCGGGCGCGACGTAAACGTGGCCGGGAAGCATGAGCTCGCCATGCATGGCAAGCTGTACGGGCAGGCGGGAGAATTGCGCCAGCCACTCGACGAACCCGCCGATGAAACCGGCAGCCATGTGCTGGACGATCACCAGCGGTACCGGAAAATCCTGCGACAACCCCGCCAGTATGGTCTGCAGCACCGGCGGGCCGCCGGTTGAAGCGCCGATGGCGACGATACGGACTTCCGCCGGCTCGCGCGCGGACTTCACCTCCACCGGACGTGCCGCCGCTTCGCGTCGCGCGTGCGGCCAACGCCTCACCACCTTCACCTCCGACATCAGCTTCACCGTCTGCACCAGTTCTCTGGCGGTGGCCCCATGATCCGGATGACCGATCCCGGCCGGGCGCCGCATCACTGCGAGTGCCCCGGCCTCCATCGCATCGAACGTCGTCGAGACCTCGCGCGGGTCCGTGCTGCCGCTGACGATGATGATGGGCACCGGATCCGTTTCCATGATCCGGCGCGTGGCCTCCAGCCCGTCCATCCTCGGCATGTGGATGTCCATCGTGATCACGTCGGGTCGATGATGCCGTACGGCGTCGAGCGCTTCCTCGCCGTCGTGTGCCGTGCCGATCACCCTGATGCCGGGATCCGAGCCGAGAACATGAACGAGAAACTCGCGCACGACAGGCGAGTCTTCCACTATGAGGACATTGATCATGAGTTCCTTCCGCTATATCAGCCGTCCGATGACTTCCAGCAGGTTGCTCTGGTCGAAACTGCTTTTGACAATATAGGCGTTGGCGCCAACGTCGATCCCGCGCTCGCGGTGCTCGCGGGACTCGAGCGCCGTTACCAGCACGATCGGCAATTCCGCGAGCTGCTTGTCCGCGCGTACTTTGGCGGTGAGATCGAACCCGTCCATTCTCGGCATCTCGACGTCCGACACGATCAGATCAAACGTTCCGGTCTTAAGCGTAGTGTAGGCGTCGATCCCATCGACCGCGGTGGTGACGAGATAGCCTGCCGACTCCAGTATGTTTTTGAGCAGCGCCCGCGCGGTAATCGAATCCTCCACCACCAGGATGGATTGTTTTTCTGCCTCCGCGCTTTTTTCCGCGGCAACGGGGCCCCGTGACGGTATCGTAGGTTTCACGGCCGACTTCATCAGATCGGGAACGTTCAGAACCGGCACCACTTGGCCCGTTCCCAGCACGCTCGCACCGGCAACGTTGCGCACGCGCACGAGTTGCGGCCCGAGCGCCTTGACCAGCACCTCCTGCTCGCCGAGAATTTCGTCCACCCGGAACGCAACTCGCACCGGGCCCAGGCTCAGAACGATTGCCTGCGTATTGACTCCCGACTCGCCGGCCGTGTTCCCGCGCGGCATGTCCAGCACGTCGCTGAGCCGGACCAGTGAGATGGTTTGGCCATCCAGCGGGATCGTTTCGCGGTTCTCCACCGTCCGGATCTCTTTATCAGCCACTCGCATCACCCGCTCGACGGCGGTTGCCGGGATAACAAAAAGGCGATCGCCCGCGCGAACGAGAATGCCCCGGAACGTGGCGAGCGTCAGCGGCAGGACGATCCGCAGGCTCGTTCCCGCATCGTGGCGCGACTCGAGGGCGATCGTGCCGCCGAGCTGTTCGACCTTTTCGCGCACGATTGCGAGTCCGAGCCCACGTCCGGACGCTTCCGTGATGATGGGGCTCGTCGATATGCCGGACCGGAAGATGAGCGCTATCGCCTCCTGCTCGCCAAGCTGGTCGGCCTCTTCCGGCGACACGATACCGAGCTCGCGGGCGGCGGATTTCACTTGGGCCGCGTCGATACCCGCGCCGTCATCGACGACGAGAATTTCGACTTTGCCGCTATCCCTCTGCGAAATAGTTACAGTGATCGTTCCGCGCGGTGGCTTGTGTTTCTGCTCCCGCGCCGCCGGCTTTTCTATACCGTGATCGATGCAATTCCGGAGTATGTGGATAAGCGGATCCTTCATCTCGTCCAGAATCCGCCGGTCAACTTCGATTTCGCCTCCCTGAACGACGAGTTCCACCTCCTTGGCCTGGTCGCGGGCGAATTCACGGGCAAACCGCGGGAAAACTTCAAGCAGCGAAGAGAATGGCAACAGATGCATCTCCTTCACATCGTGAAGAAGGTTGTCGGTCATTCCGGCCAGCATACGCAGATCGTGTTCAGTGGACTGCGCGAGACTCGCGAGTCGATCCTCGAGCGTTTTCAGGTAAAGGCTTTCGCCGTCCAGATATTCGAGCAGTGTCTGGATTTCCTGTTGCTCTCTCGCGGCGCCGTTGACCATGTTGTTGCGCTCGTGCGTTCGTTCGACCACTCGCAGCGCGGGCTGAATCCGCGTTCGTTCTTTTTTCCACGTCGCAAGCGCAGCGGCGGTTTCGCGTAACTCCCCGACGCGCTGACCCGATGCCAGCCGCGGCGACAACAGCTCCTCGACCTGCCGCATCACCGCGTCGAGCTTCGCCGTGGAAATCCTGACGGTTTCGGATACCAGGCTCGCGGCGGGAAGCGGCGTGCGCAAAGCCGCGGCCGCAGCGGGTTCGGCCGTCGCGGCGGGAGGAGATACGGGCGGGAAATCTTGCGCCGGCGCTGCGAGCGCGGGCATTTCGGGATCTGGCAACGGCCCTTTCAACGCATCGTCCAGCCGTCGCATCAATTCCATGATCGCGGGCCGGTAGCCACCGGACGCTCCGGCGTCGGGAGCAAGTAGCCTCCCAACCGCATCAATCGCGTGATGCAACAGATCGAACAACGGCGCTGAGACCACGAGATGCTTGCCCTTCAGCGCCGCGAACACGCTCTCCAGCGACTGGCAAACCGACTCGATCTGCGTCAGATTCACCGCCCGGGCGGCACCCTTCAGGCTGTGCGCCTCCCGGAAAATCTTCTCGACGAGTTCCGTATGCTGGTCGCCCGCCGGTGTTTTCTCCAGTTCGAGCAGCCCCGACGACATCGCCTGGAGATGCTCGTCCGCCTCGGCCCGGAAGGTCGCTAACAGTTTTTTCAGAAACTCATCGTTCGTCTTGGCCATGGCCGCGTTCCGATCTCACGTTCCTCCAGTAGCGAGATTCTGGCGTCATACCTTGTACTGCTCTGCCAGCTGTTTAAGCTTCTGTCCCAGCTCATGCAGGCTATGCGCCGCTACCTCCGCCTGCTTGGTTCCGGCCACGTTCTGCACGCTCGCCTGCTTGATGTTCTCCATCGCCAGCGCCACCTGGTCCATGCCCACCATGATCTGGGTGGCCGCCTGCGCCGCCTCCCCGATACTGTCGGCAAGCAACCGGATCGATTCCCGCGCCTCGGTGGACTGCTTGACTCCCGCCTCCACCGCCTTGGCTCCCTGCTCGGTGGCCATCACCGCCGCGCTGGTCGCCTTCTGCACGTCGCCCAGTATGGTGCGCACCTGCGCCGTCGCCTGCCGGGACTGCTCCGCCAGACTCTTGACCTCCTGCGCCACCACCGCGAATCCCTTCCCCTGCTCGCCCGCCCTCGCCGCCTCAATCGCGGCGTTCACCGCCAGCAGGTTCGATTGCTCCGTGAGATCGTTGACGGTCGCGATGATCTCGCCGATCGCCTGGCTCTGCTCCGAGAGCCGCACGATGCTCTCGGCAATCGATGCCATCTGCTCCTGGATGTGGTGCATCCCCTGAATCGCGTCCTCCACCGACTTGCGCCCGCTTTGCGAAACCTGCGCGACCTTCTGCGCACTGTCGGACACATGCTTCGCCTTCTGGCTCGCGACCTGCGCCGTCTGCTTGACTTCTTCCACCGTCGCGGTGGTCTCGCTCATCGCGGCGGCAGTCTCAGCAGCACTGGAGGCTACCTGGGTGGTGGTGGCAAGAATTTCGCTCGACGAGGAGGCGAGCACGCTGACGCCTTCGTGGATCTCGCGCGTCAGCCGCCGCAGATTTTCGAGCATCGCGCGGAATGCGCGCACCAGGGCGCCCACCTCGTCGGCGCGCTTGTCCTCGGACACGTCGGCGGTGAGATCGCCCGCGGCGACCCGGTCGGCGGCGCGCGACAGCTCGCGCAACGGTCCCGCGATCACCCGCTCCATCAATAGCGCCAGCACGGCGCCAATCACGACGACCACGATTCCGACCAACACGAAAATGCTAAACGACTGGTTTGCCCGCTGCTCGGCGTGGACCACGGCAAGGCGCGCGTCTTCTTCGGCCGCCTTGCCCAATTCCCCGGCTATGGCGCGAATCTTTTGCTGCCGCCCCTGCTGCACGCCGACCGCGATTTGCCGCGATTCCACCAGCTTGCCGGCGAGGATCAGGGGAATGATTTCGGCATCCTTGGTCTGGGCAAACGCCTGCCAGACGGATTTCATTTCCTCCAGCCGCGCGAGCCGGCTCGGTTCGTTCTTTGCCCGTTCCATCAGACCGAGTACGATCCGGTCTATCTGTTTCGAGCGTTCCGCGGCTTGCGCCAACAGGGGATCCTGTTCCGTGCGTTTGCTCAACAGCTGCACTTCGAGCATCAGGGCCCGTATCTCGTTTTGATACGCGCGCAGAGCCATCAGATCGCGCACGTTGGCGAAGTCTTCTTTGTGGAGGCGATCCTGCGACTCCCGAATGGCGGTAACCCCGGTGTATGCGGTTGCAATCACCCATGTCATCAGCACGAATATCAGTCCGAAGCAAACGAACAGCTTGCCGCGCATGGTCAGATCGAGAAACCATTTCATGACTCTTCTCCTCGTTCGCGTTATGGCCGCGGGTTCATGCCACGCTTCCGCCGGTACTATCCTTCAACCTGCTCCTGCACGACGATCGTCTCGTCCGCCAGGAGCTTCTCCGCGTCGAGGATCACCGTGCGCTCCGCGGTCACGCCCTTCAGATACGCCTCGCGGACACCCGTGAGCGTGGGCAGGGACGGCTGGATGCCGGCCAGCCGGATGCGCTTCGCGCCGATGACGGCATCCGCCAGAATTCCGAAGACCATGGGTCCGGACTCGAGCACGATCACCTTGTTGAGATCCGTCAAACCCTTCTCCGGAAGGTCGAAAAATTTCCTGAGGTCGATGACCGAGAGAATCTCACCCCGCACGTTGACGATGCCGAGCACGAATGCCGGCGTGCACGGCAGCGGCGTAAGGTGTTCCAGCGGATGGATTTCGCGCACGTGGCGCGTTTCGACGGCATACTGCTCGTAGGCGAGCACGAATTCCACGACCTCGATGTAATCGTCATCGGCTTCGTCTTTTGCAGGTTCGCGGGCAAGTGCACGTGCCCTCGCCTTCAGAATGCGTTTTGCCTCTTCGGCATCCGGTGCCCAGCCCCGCTCCATGGCAGCGCGCGCAGCCTCAAGCCGCCGCTGGACCTCGGGCCAGTTGAGACCGCTCGCGCTCATGCTGACTCCTTACGCCCGCGCAACAGGCTCGATTGCACGGACATGACGATCTCGATGAGCCGGCCCGCGGTAAGTCCCTCCGACTCGGGGAGAATTTCGCCGTGCGGCCGCACTTGCAGCAGAGCCAGGGCATTTCCAAAATGCCGTTCCGCGTTCCGGTGGCGTCCCTGCGAGAGGCAAAGGTTGCCCAGGGCGAAATGGGCAAGCACGAATTGCGGATCGAGATAAAGCGCGCGCTTGAGCGCTTGCGCGGCTGAGTCGGTATACCCCTGTTCCTGCTGGATCGTGGCGAGCAGGTAATGCGACGCGGGATCGAGCTTGTCGGAGGCGATCGCCCTCTCGCACCACTCGATTGCCTCGGCGAGTTTGCCCTGGTTGGCGCAAGTCCGCGCCCTGTGGCGCGGCGCCTCACTCTCATCCGGTTTCTGCTCGTGAATCGCGCCGGGTTCCATCTCCTGCACCTGGGCCGGTTCGCGCGGCGCTTCCAAAGGCGGAGCCGATCGCATCACGTCGAGGCCGGGCAATTCCGGCGGCGCGATCAATTCCTCGGGGTGCAAGGATTTTGGCGCCACGTCGAACGCCGGCAACCGATGCCCGGCAACCACGGTCCGCGGCGCGCCACTTGCCATCCTGCGGTAGAAAAACACGCCGGGAAACTCGACCGCCGTAAACGCCGAAAACAGGATGCCCGAGGTTTCCGCGGGACTGGTGATCAGCCATCCGCCATCGACAAGGGAGCTGCGCAGCTTCGCGACGACCTCCCTGGCCTGTTCCGCTCCGAAATACATCAGCACGTTGCGGCAGAAGATCACGTCCATCGCGTTGGTGTTGCTCCACAGCGATGGATAAACGTCCCCGGCGAGGTTGAAATAGGAAAACGTCACCATCTTCCGGATGTGCGGCTTGATCTCGAAGCGCCCATCCTTTCTGCGGTTGAAGTACCGCTCCCGGATCCACGGCGGCGTCTCGCGAAACGACCATTCGCTGTACACACCTTCGGCCGCCTTGCGGACGAACCGCGGATTGATGTCCGTCGCCAGAATGGTGAAGTTCCGCTTCACGGCGTCCGGGATCAGCTGGTCGAGGAGCATCGCAATCGAGTAGGGTTCTTCGCCGGTGCAGCAACCGGCGCTCCAGATACGAACGCGCGATCCGGTCTCGCCGCGGACGCGCAAGATCTCAGGCAGGACGTGCTCCTCGAGCATTTCAAAACTTCTCTGCTCGCGAAAGAAATAAGTCTCGCCCACGGTCAGGTGGCTCGCGAGGATTTCGACCTGATTTCGCGTCAGGGAAGTGGACACGAGCCAGTTTATGCACGACTGCACGTCCGCCATGCCGAACTCGGACGCCGCGGCGGCAATCCCGCGCTCGAGATCACCCCAGCGCTCGCGCGGAAAATGCAGCCCCATCTGCGCGGCCAGGAACTCGCTCAGGCTGGATAACAACAGTTCCGGCGTCGCGACGCGTATATCCATCTCACGCATTCTCCATCGCCTGCTCCAGGGAACGTGCTTCCTCGAATGAGAAAAACTTGTCCAGATCCTGAATGAGGACCAGCCCATCGTCCGTTTTGAGCAGGCCCTCGATGTAATGGGTACCACGGGCGATGTCGCTGGTGCTCACCACGTCACCGCCGGACCGCTCCACCACGTCCAATACGGATTCCGCGATCACGGCGAGACGCCGGTTGCGCGCATGCGCGACCACCAGGCTGTCGGATATTTCCACGGACCGGTGCGAGAGACCGAGACGCCTGCGGATGCTTACGACCGCGACGACCTCGCCCTGAATGTCGATGACGCCTTCGACGACGTCAGGGGCTCCCGGAAGGGGCGTGACCTCGACCATGCGCAGAATACGATCCACCGCCGTCAGCGGCAACGCGTAGGTCTGCCCATCAACCGTCATCAAGACCCATCGCATCGGGGAATCCACGTTTTGCATTAGGAAGCTCCCGTATCCGTCGCCGCCGGGATACCTATGGCCGCTGCCACCGCTGGGACAAGGTCGGTGAGGAGGTGGTCCTTGCATACGTAGGCGCGTGCACCGGCCGCGAGGGCCTGCTCGACGTAGACTTCACCGCTCTTGTGCGAAACGACGATTACCTGGATGCCTGGATACAGGTTTCCCAACCGGACGGTCAGCTCGATTCCGTTGGTGTCGGGCAGGCAAATATCCATCAGCACCAACTGGGGCTGACACGCATTGCAGGCTTCGAGGGCGCTCGCGCCGTCGGCCGCCTCGCGAAAACTGCAACCCGGAAACGCTCTTTGCAGGAATTCGCGCATGACCTGGCGCAGCGGTGAATGATCGTCAACGATCAGCACGGTTTTCTGTTCCCCGATATCGGCACTGCTCGTCATCGAGCATGTCCCTCGTGCTTCAGGCGCCGGCGTGGTGGTTCCCACAGAATCCGCCTGCCCGATTTCAGGGTAATGAAAATCGGCCTTGCCGTCTGTCGGCAAAGCATAACAATGCGCTCCCGGTGGGGAGCCGGGACTGCCAGGAACCGGCCGTTTGCGGCCGGGACCGCTATTTGGGCGGCGTCAGGCCGTGCTCGAGCGCGAACTTGACCAGCGAGGGCACGTCGTTCACGCCCAGCTTCAGCATCAGGCGGCTGCGATACGTCTGGACCGATTTCGGGGAAAGGTTGATCATGCGCGCGATCTCTTTGCTCGTCTTGCCTTCGACCACGAGTTGCAGTACTTGCCGCTCGCGCGCGCTCAGGCTGTCAACCGGACTTCTCGGTTGCCCGGAAACAGCGGAATCCGGCACGGATTCGGCAAGATCCGGACTCAGATACCGGCCGCCCCCATGGACCGTTCGCACCGCGGCGATCACCTCGCCGATCGCCACTTCTTTCAGCAAGTAGCCGGAAGCGCCGGCCTCGAATGCGCGGTACACGTATTCGGCCGTCGCGTGCATGGAAAGCATCACGATTCGTATCGCCGGGAATTTCAGGTGGATCGCGCGCGCCGCATCGATGCCATTCAGGTCGGGCATGGCGATGTCCATGAGGACGACGTCGGGGTTAAGCTGCAATGCCTGCTTTTCCGCTTCGCGGCCGGTGCGGACCTCGCCGACGACATCGATATCGGGGACACTGGTAAGCAGCGCACGCAAACCTTCGCGCATCAGCGCATGGTCATCGGCGAGCAATACCCGGATCGTCATGATGCCACGCGCTCCGCTTCGAGCACGATCCGGGTGCCGGCACCGGGCGCCGATTCCAGACGGAACGTGATCCCAACCGCTTCCGCGCGTTCGCGCATGGTGATCATCCCCCAGTGTTCTCCGCCGTCTGCAATATTGCCCGTATCAAAACCGACACCGTCGTCCGCAATATCCAGCACGACCCGTTCAGACGCTGAGTCGAGGCTGATTTCCACTTTTTTCGCGTGCGCGTGCTTGGCGATATTATTGAGCGCCTCCTGGCTGATGCGAACCATCGCTGTTTCCACGACGAGCGGCAGGCGCGGGCATACGTCAGCCCCGCTGAGGTTTACGGCAATCCCGGTGCGATTGGCAAACTCGGTCACGAGGTGTCGCAGCGCGGCAAGCAGTCCATAATCGTCCAGCACCGGCGGCCGCAGCTCGGCCATTACGTCCCGTATGTGCGCGACCACGTACCGTACCAGAGCTTGCATGTCCTTCAACAGCTTCTGGACCGCGTTTCGCGATTCCCTGGAAAGCCGGGTATCAAGCGCCCCGACCATCAGACTGAGCGTAGTCAATTCTTGTCCGATGCGATCGTGGAGTTCGCGTGAAATCGCGCGTCGCTCCGACTCTTCCACTTCGCTCAGTCGCCGCGACAGCTCGCGCAGCCGCGCGGCGTAGCGGCGCAGTGCATCCTCGGCCCGCCTGCGCTCGGTAATGTCGCGCAGGATGGCCGCGATGCCGATGATGCTGCCGCTGTTGTCCTTGATTGCGGAAACGCTTGCCGCGACGTCGACGCGTCGTCCATCTTTGTGGATGCGCACTGTTTCGTATTCCGGTACCAGTTGACCTGCATTGAGCAGCTTGCGATGCTCCGCAATCTTTTGCCGCAACTCGAGCGGAAAGATTTCGACCGGATCGCGGCCGATGACTTCAGCCGCGGTGTAGCCCAGGATGCGTTCGGCCGCGGCGTTCCATGACGTGACCGTGCCGTCGAGCGCGCGGCCGATGATGGCGTCGCTGGAATATTCGACGATCGCCGCAAGCCTCGCCTGTGCTTCAGTGGCCCTGCTGCGTTCCAGCTGCGCCAGTTCCGTTTTATGCTGCAGCTCGGTGACCAGCGCGCGCGCGTTCTCGTGCATGAGATTGATCGCCGCGGCGGCTTCGTCAAGCTCATCAGGACCCTGGTATTCCAAACGCAACCTCGAGTTTATTTTTTTGAGGCAACGGGGTTTGGGTTGCCAACAATTCAAGCATAAGGCCAATCAAGCTGAAATTGCAATGACTCGTGGTACGTGGGACGTGGATCGTGATTCGTGACTCGTGACTGCCTGCTGCGGCCTGCCAACTGGGCAGCCCTCAGCCTTTGCCGGAAGGCGGGGCGGGGCAGCAGGCCGGTGATCGCCGCGTACCACGACCCACGAGCCACGAACTTCGCTGGAGATTGCGCGCCCATCCCGCTGCCTGTATTATGCAGTGTATTACAACGTTCCGAGCGGCCGTTATGAAAATGCTGTCCGTGCGGCTGGACGACAAGGAGGCCGCCGCGCTCAAGGCGCTGTGTGATGAAACCGGGCTATCCCGGTCGCAGGTGGTGAAGCGAGGGTTGTCCGCACTCGCCGGCAGCGCCCGCCGCGGCAAGACGCCAGGCGTTCTGGCCGAGGAACTTGGCATTGTCGGGTGTTTTGCCGGGCCGCGTGACCTGTCGGCCCGCGTCGGGCATTACGTGAAGAAATCACTGCGTGCGAAGAGCGCTCGCTGACACCGGCCCTCTGGTCGCCCTGCTCAACAGGAACGACACGCATCACGAGCGCGCCCGTGGATTCTTCCGCCGCTTTGACGGCGTGCTGTTTACCACCTGGCCCGTGCTTACCGAGGCAAGCCACCTGCTGCCGCTCCATGCGCGTGCCGGTTTTGTGCGCTGGGTGGCGCGCGGCGGAGTTACGCTGCGGGAAATTCCCGCCGATCGGATCAGCGCAGTCGCCACGATGATCGAACGCTACGCTGACCATCCGATGGACCTGGCTGATGCTTCCCTGATCTGCCTTGCCGATGCAATCGGCGTGACCGATATCATCACCGTGGACCAGGCCGGTTTCGATACTTACCGGACCGGAGCGAGCAAGCGTTTCAAGAACCTCTTCCTGCCATGACCGGTTGACCGATCACGACCCCCTAGACGAGCGTTCGCAGCAGCCGCACCGCGGGCAGCTCGCCCTCCCGAATTTTCGCCCATAGTCAAAATTACACGCGTGCGTTCTTGCCACCGGGAGAAAACACAGGTCATGCAGGTTTAACTTGTTCCGCAGTCGTCACGCTCCAGACTCAACGGTCCCGATCCATACGCCATGATGTACAACATGCCGCCGAGGATGCAGACGTTCTTGAGGAAGTGGTTCATCTGGTTCTGGAACTGGGCGGCTTCCACGGCCCAGAAATTGTGGAAGATCAGCGTCGCTGGAATCAGGAAGAGAAAGATGGCCAGCGCCGCCCAGCGCGCCTTCCAGCCGACCACGAGCATTACTCCGCCGCCGATTTCAATGATGAT
>JACPTJ010000179.1 GCA_016192835.1 Betaproteobacteria bacterium | reverse complement strand
TGATACTTGTCCGCAAACTTGCCGCCGGTAGATAACTGAAACGGCTGGATGAACAGGAACCGGTATTTCTTGTCCGCTCCCACCATGACCGTTCTGCTCCTGTCAGTGCTTGGGCATCATCGCGCTCAGCACCCGCTGGCGTTTTGCTTCGACGTCTTGCGCAAACCCCGGATGTTGCTGCTCGACGAATGTCGTGGCCAGTCCGAGTTTCAGCAGCGCCACTGCAAACGTCGCGCCAAGATCGTCGAGATCGGGGCTGACCTTTGCCAACTGCAGCGCCTCGATCGTTTCATCCATAAGTTGTTGCAATGCCGAATGAATTTCGTCGTCAAACAGTTTGGAGTTGGACATGGTGGAATCTGCGGTCGCGAAGGAACATTATTTTAACGTGTTCGGCGGTGACGCGCTGTGCAGCGGCGCGCGGGCGGTTACAATAGCACCCGTGAGGAGCGAGTCACATGGGGTGCGCCGTATCGCGAAAGACCTGTCTGCTGCTGGCCTTGTCGTGGGCCGCTCTGCCCGCCGCGCAGGCGCAGGTCTATCCTAACAAGCCGATCCGGCTGATCGTGCCGGCGTCGATCGGCAGCGTTACCGATGTCGTCGCGCGCGCGCTGGCACAGAAGCTCACCGAGCGCTGGGCGCAGCCGGTCGTGGTCGAGGACCGTCGCGGCGCGAACGGCGTTCTCGGCAGCGAATTCGTCGCGAAGTCCGCGCCCGACGGCTATACGCTGCTCGTGGTTGATACCGCCCACGTCACGAATCCGGCCCGGCACGCGAAGCTGCCTTACGATACGCTTCACGACTTCGCGCCGGTCAGCATGATCGCGTTGGTGCCAAGCGTGCTGGTAGTGCATCCCTCGCTGCCGGCACGAACGGTCAAGGAGCTGGTCGCGCTCGCCGGAGCGCGGCTGGACGGATTGAACTACGCCTCTGCCGGCAGCGGCAGCGCAACGCACATGGCGGGGTTGCTGTTCAACATGATGGCCGGCGTGAGCATGGTGCGCGTGCCGTACAAAGGCGGCAGGCTCGCGCTCACCGAACTGATCGGCGGGCAGGTGTCGCTGATGTTCGGCAGCATGATACTTTCCATGCCTCACGTCCGCACCGGCAAGCTGCGCGCGCTCGGAGTGACCAGCGCCCAACGCTCGGCCGCGGAGCCCGGACTGCCGACGATTGCAGAAGCGGCGCTGCCGGGATACGAAGTGACGACGTGGTTCGCGCTGCTGGCGCCTGCGAAAACCCCGGGCCCGATCGTCAACAAGCTCAATTCGGAAATCACCAGTCTGCTCACGCTGCCCGACATCAGGGAACGCATGCTCTTTCACGGCGCGGAAGTGCACCACCGTTCGTCGGCCGACCTCGGCGACCACATCCGCCGTGAGATCGCGAAGTGGGACAAGCTGATCAAGGAATCGGCCGCGAGGATGGATCCACCCTGACGCGATATGCGAGAATCGGGCCTGGTTAAATCACGGAGGAAAAGAACATGCAGTTGAGCTTGCAGGGGAAGGTTGCCGCAGTCACCGGCGGCAGCGAAGGTATCGGCAGGGCGGCCGCGTTGCGTCTTGCCGAACTCGGCGCCAAGGTCGCGATTTGCGCGCGCCGCGCGGAGGTGCTGGAGAAAACCGCCGGCGAAATCAGGAAACTTGGCGCCGAGGTGCTCGCCATGACTGCCGATGCCACCAGCGCCGGCGACATGGCGCGCTTCGTCGGCGAGACGGTGCAGCGCTTCGGGCGCATCGACATCCTCGTCAATAACGCGGGCGCAACCGGCCAGGCGGCGTTCGACACAGTCGACGATGCGGCGTGGCAGCAGGATCTCGAAATCAAGGTGATGGCGCACGTGCGCACTGCACGCGAGGTGATCCCGCACATGAAGCGGCAGGGCGGGGGGCGCATCATCAACCTCAACATGGTCGCGGCCAAGCAGCCCGGCGCGGAGCAGTTTCCAACCACCGTCAGCCGCGCCGCCGGGCTCGCGCTGACCAAGGGGCTGTCGAAGGAGCTGGCGCCGTTCAACATCCTGGTCAACGCGGTCGCGGTCGGAAAAATCAAGTCCATGCAGCAGGAGCGCCGCGCCAAGCGCAGCGGCATGAGCGTGGAGGAGCATTACGCGAAAACCGGCAAGACCATTCCGCTCGGCCGCGTGGGCGAGGCTGAGGACTCCGACGCCGCGAGTTACATCACCGGAACCTGCATCAACGTCGACGGAGGACTGTCCGGCGTTCTGTAAAAAGGGCGCAGGGCACGCGGAACAACTTTACCCGGCGGACTTCTTCAGGGCGGCCTTGACAAACTCGGCGCTCAGGTTTGGCGCAAGCGACTTGATGAAGTCGAATACGAACGTACGTAAATAGCTGAACGGACGCAGTGCGACAAAAGTCGTACTGGGATCAAACAGATGACTTGCATCCCTGGCGCGTAACCCTTTATCGTGAGTTGGGTCGAAGGAAATGGTGGTGAGGATCGCTATCCCCAACCCGAGTTCCACGTAGGTTTTGCTGACGTCCGCGTCCATTGCGCCGAAAATCACGTTAGGCTCTATGCCCGCGTTGCGGAATGCATCCATCACTTTCCAGCGCCCGCTGTACGCCGGGTCATAGGTGATGATCGGATATTTCGCGATTTCCCGCAGCGTCAACTTCTTTGTCTGCAGCAGCGGGTGGCCGAGTTTGGCGATGACGCTGCGGGAAAGTTTGAAGCAGGGGAGCCTGACCAGGTTCGGAAAGTCGCGTATCGTTTCGGTCCCGATGGCGATGTCCGCTTCGCCGGACTCGACCAACTCGCAGATTTGCGTGGGGTTGCCTTGCCGCAATCCGAGCCGGACGGCGGGGTGCTTCTTGACGAACCGCTCGATGACCTTCGGCAGCACATAACGCGCCTGGGTGTGCGTAGTGGCGATGATGAGGCTTCCGCCGCTGCGTGATGTAAAATCCTCTCCGAGATTGCGCAGGTTGTCCGCATCGGCCAGCATGCGCTGGGCGATCGACATCACTTCCCGGCCGGGCTCGCTTAAACCTACGATCCTGTTGCGCTTGCGCGAGAAGATTTCAAACCCAAGCTCGGATTCCAGTAACTGAATCTGTTTGCTGATGCCCGGCTGCGAAGTGTGCAGGGCTTCCGCCGCTGCCGAAATGTGGTTGCCGTGACGGTGGACTTCCAATGCGTACCGCAGTTGCTGCAGTTTCATGTTTGGCTCGGGATAACGATTGGCGATACTCGAATGATACCGCGTCAGGAAAGCGGCCAGGAGCGCGCGCCGGACTCCATCGTGCCGAAGATCGCATCCAGATGGGCTGCCTCGTCGAACTTCCACAGCAGCTGCAGCGCCGTCTCGATTTTGCTGCCGGGCAACACGCGTGATGCGAGCGCGCGGAATTTGGCGTCGACCTCCGCATCCGTCATCGGATTGTTCACGTGACCGCGTGGGTAATCAACGGCAGCGATCTTGCGCCCGCCGCCGGTGGTCTCGATTTCGATGCGGCAATGGATGGCGTCGGGAAACCGGCGCGTGAACTCGGGCTCTTCCTTGACCGCAATCTTGTCGGTCAGCGCATGGATTCTTGGATCGCGCAGACGGTGCTCGGCGAAGATTTCATCGCTGAAGCTGCCGTCGATAAGGACCGCTGCGATGATGTATGGCAGGCTGTGGTCGGCGGTTTCGCGCGTCGTTGGATGCCATTTCTCGGGTTCGCTGCCGATTTCGTACCACGTGAACCATTGTGTGTAAATGGTGACGGCCGCGATATCCTCCACCTTGACCTGAGACTGAAGCTCCAGCGCCGCGGTGATCGGCGACTGCGAATGGTACTCGGAAAGAAAGTACTTGAGACTGGACTTGGTCACCGCGTATCGATGGCTTCGGTCGCCGAATGGCGCCAACTCGAACCTGCCCACCAAACCCCACAAACCGCGCTCGTCCTCTACAGGCTTCTCAGGGCCCGTCATGCCATCGGCGGCGAGCAGCGCGGCGAACACGCCGTTGCGGGCCGCATTGCCGGCCGCAGCGCCCTTCCACATCGATAGCTTGCCGCGCCGCGTGGCCTCGAGCGCGAGGTTCGGGGTGATGGCGAGCGATATCGCATCCGCCATCCGCGCGCCGGTCAGCCCCAGCACCTTTGCCGCACCCGCCGCGCCGCCTACGGCGGTGTAGAAGACGTTATCCATGCCCTTGTCGCGCATTCGGGTCGCCTGAAAGAGCGCGTGGTAGACCTCGTATGCGAATGCGATGGCGGTAATAATCGAGCGGCCATCGGCGTGGCAGGTATCCGCTGCGGCGAGCACCGCTGCGAGCATGTCGCTGGGATGGCCGCCGCCGCCCGGGTAAGTATCATTGCCGTCGAGGTAGCGGCCCATGACGCCGTTCGCAAACGCCGCCAGCTCGGGCAGGCGACGCACTGCCGACCCGATAACTCGCGCACCCGATTCGGCGGCGCTCCGCGTCGCCATGCCGCGCGCAATGCGGCTGGGCTCTTCGTGGTATGCACCCAGCATGCAGCCGAGCGTGTCTATCAACCGGCGCTTGGACTCGTGTACGGCGGCGGCTGGCAGGTCGCTGAACTGCAGGCGGCTGCCATAGTCGGCCATGCGGCCGAGCGTGGTATCGGTCATGACGCTCGTTTCATCCCGCGGCAGCGGGGGGGCTTGCCTGCAGCCGCGCCTTCATGAAAGGCACCAGGCCGCCCATGCTCAGTATCTGCAGCACTTCGGGCGGATACTGCGGTATCGAAAACCGCTTGCCGCCGACCGTGAGGACGGACGCAATGAGATCAACTTCCGCGGCAGCGTCTTGCTCGGCGTGAGCGAGCGCCCCGGCACACTCGACGAGAGGCAGCCCGAGGTTGATCGCATTGCGATAGAAAATGCGGCCAAAGCTCGCCGCGACTATGCACCCTATGCCGCATGCCTTGATCGCGAGCGGCGCATGCTCGCGTGAGCTGCCGCAGCCAAAATTCTCGCCCGCAATGATGAAATCGCCGGCCCGGACCGTGTCGACAAACCCGGGAATGATGCCCGAGAAGCAGTTCTGCGCGAGCACCTGCGGATCGGTGTTGACGATCGCGTGTGTCGGCAATATCACGTCGGTGTCGACGTGGTCGCCGAAGAGATGAATACGGCCGGATACTTTCATTGCATCACCTCCATCGGGTCCATGATTGCGCCGGCAACGGCGCTCGCGGCTGCGACGTAGGGGCTCGCCAGGTAGATTTGCGCGTCTTTGTGGCCCATGCGTCCGCGGAAATTGCGATTGTGCGTCGCGACGCACACGTCATTGCCGGTCATCGCGCCGACGAGTCCGTCGCACGGCCCGCAACCCGGTGCGTTGATGATTGCGCCTGCGTCCCAGAACTGCTCGAGCAGGCCAGCCTTCATTGCTTTCTCGTAGACGAACTTGGTCGCGGGCGTGACATAGAAGCGCACGCCCGGCGCTACCTTGCGCCCGCGCAGTATTTCCGCCGCCTGCTCGAGATCGATCAGCCGGCCGTTGGTGCAGGTCCCGAGCGTGACCTGGGTGACGCGCGTGCCGCGCACTTCCGACAGCGGCACCACGTTGCCGGGCAGATAGGGCTTGGCGACGAGCGGGCCCATGGCGCCCACGTCGATATCGAGCTCACGGTCGAAGCACGCATCGGGATCGCTGCGCACGACTTCGTAGCTGTCAGGGGTACGCGCACGCACGTAGGCTTCGGTCGCCGCGTCCGGCTGTATCATGCCCGCCTTGGCGCCCATTTCGATCGACATGTTGGTGACCGTCATGCGCTCGTCCATGCTAAGCGCCGACAATGCGGGGCCCGAAAACTCTATCGCCTTGTAGCGCGCGCCGTCGACCCCGAGACGGCCGAGCGCGGCGAGTATGTAGTCCTTGCTCGCGACGTATTTGCGCGGCGTGCCGTGAAAGCGGATCGCAATAGTGGGCGGTACGCGCAGCCACGTCTCGCCGAAGGCGAAGATGTACGCCATATCGGTCGAGCCCATTCC
>JACPTJ010000172.1 GCA_016192835.1 Betaproteobacteria bacterium | reverse complement strand
CCGCATCAAGGATTACTTCAAGCGCGCGCAGGACGAGCTTTGCCTGCTGGTGCAGGTCGAGACGCGCAAGGCGATGGCGCAAATCGAGGCGATCGCCGCGGTCGACGGCGTGGACGGCGTGTTCATCGGGCCCAACGATCTTTCCGCCGACATGGGCCACCTCGGCAACTGGCAGCACCCCGAAGTGTGGAAAGTGATGGAGCAGGCCGCGAAAAAAATCCGCGCGGCGGGCAAGGCGCCCGGCATCCTGGTCGGCGAGGCCGACGGCAAGCGCTGCCTCGACATGGGATACCTGTTTGTCGCGGTGGGCGCCGACGTCGGCATGCTCGCGCGCGGCAGCGAGGCGCTCGCGGCCAAGTTCAAGAAGTGATGTCCTCGTAGCGCAGGCGCCTCGCCTGCTCTGTCTGATTGCAGGCGAGGCGCCTGCGCTACAACTACGTGATAATAGCCACCGCGCCTTTCTCATTTAGAAACGGGCTTTAAGCAATAATGCCGCGACTGTCTTCGATCTTCGCCGCGCTGGTATGCGTGGGCGCGACGGTGATTTTCCTGCTGCCGCCGCCGCAGGGAATGACCGTAACCGCCATGCACGCCGCGGCGCTGCTGGTGTTCACGGTCGGATTGTGGGCGAGCGGCACGCTGCCCGAGCACATCACCGGGTTTCTGTTCTTTCTGCTGGCGATGGTGCTGGCGGTGGCGCCGGCGCAGATCGTGTTTTCGGGATTCGCCTCGGCGACGCTGTGGCTCGTGCTCGGCGGGCTGATTCTGGCGCAGGCCGTGTACCGCACCGGGCTGGCACAACGCATCGCTGGCGCGTTGTTTGACCGTTACACGCGGTCCTACCGGCAGCTCGTTGCTGCCATCGTCATCGTCTCGATCGTGCTGGCGTTTTTCATGCCGGCCACCGTCGGGCGCGTGCTGCTGCTGATGCCGATACTCGCGGCGGTGGCGCAACGCGCCGGTTTCGAGCGCGGCAGCACCGGCTATAACGGCATCTGCCTCGCCGCGATCATGACCACTTACCAATGCGGCACGGCAATCCTGCCCGCCAACGCGCCTAATCTGGTGCTGGCGGGCACGGCTGAGACGCTCTACGGCGTGCAGCTCATTTACGCCGAGTACTTGTGGGTGCAGTTTCCGGTGATGGGAATTTTGAAAGGGCTCGCGATCATCGCGTTCGTGTGCTGGCTGTTCCGCGCCGAAGTCCGGCCGGCGGCGGCACCGCATGAGACGCCGCCGCTCACGCCGGAGCAGCAACGCATGGCCGTGATCCTGATCGTGGCGGTGTCGCTGTGGGCGACCGATTTCCTGCACGGCATCAAGGCAGGCTGGATTGCGCTCGCCGCGGGCACCGCGTGCTTCATGCCGCGCATCGGCGTGATGCCGTTTCGCGCATTCAACAGCGTGAACTTCGGCCCGTATTTTTATGTCGGCGCAACGCTCGGGTTGGGCCTGACGGTGCAACAGAGCGGCCTGAGCGAAGCGCTCGGCACCACGCTGGAAGGCGTGTTGCCGCTCACCGCGGGCGCCGACTTCGGCAACTTCGTCACGTTGTCGCTGCTCGCCACTTTCACCGGACTGTTCACCACCAATCCGTCCCAGCCGGCGGTGCTGGCGCCGCTCGCCGAGCATTTCGCGCAGGTGACCGGCTGGCCGCTCAAGGCGACGCTGATGACGATGGCGGTGGGTTTCACGACCATGATCCTGCCGTACCAGGTGCCGCCGGTCGTGGTCGGCATGCAGGTTGCGGGCATCTCGCTCGCGACGACGCTGCGCTTGTCGCTGCCGCTGGTGGCTTTCAGCATCGCGGTGCTGCTGCCGCTCGATTACCTGTGGTGGCGGTTGATCGGATATATTGGATAATGGAACAGTCAGGCAACAGGTCGCCCGCCCGGCGCGGATCGCCGGATTGACCGGTAGGAGTTGACATGGAAATCTTGCTGCACAGAACCATCCAATCTGGTGCGCTTGTTTATCGCGTGATCCGCCGCATCGGCGTGGCGCTCGTCGCTGCCACGTTTCCGGCCGCGGCCGTTGCGCAGCCCGCCGGCTATCCCGCCAAGCCGATCCGCGTTATCGCGCCGTTTCCCGCTGGTGGTCCGGTCGAGGTCCTCACGCGCGTATTCACGACGCGCCTTCACGAGTCGATGGGCCAGCCGTTCGTGATCGAGAATCGTGCCGGCGCGAGCGGAACGATTGGCACCGAGTTCGTCGCCAAGGCGCCGCGCGACGGCTACACGATGCTGGTCCACAACTGTGCGTACTCGTCGAACGTCTCCTTTTACAAGAAGCTGCCGTTCGATCCCGTCACCGACTTCGCCCCGATCACTCAGCTCGACGTGACATCCGGGAACCTGCTGGTCCTCCACCCGTCGGTTCCGGCGCGCTCGGTCAAGGAGTTGATCGCGCTCGCCAAGGCACGTCCGGGCCAGCTCAACTATGCCTCGGCCGGCGTCGGCAGTCCCCAGCATGTCACCGCGGCGTTGTTTGCCTCGATGGCCGGCATTCAGCTCACGCACGTGGCCTACAAAGGCAACCCGCCCGCATTTGCCGACGTGGTCGGCGGGCATATCGAGTTGATGTTTGTGAGCCCGTCGGTCGGGCGCCCCTACGCCCAGAGCGGCCGCTTGCGCGGGCTCGGCATCGCGGGTCCGAAGCGCCTGCCGAGTCTGCCTGACGTGCCGACGGTCATGGAAACGGGACTCGCCGGCTACAACGTGACCTGCTGGCATGGCATGTGGTTCCCGGCCGGCGTGCCCACCGAGATCGTGCGCCGCATGAACGCCGAGATCGTGAAGGCGCTCGACACGCCGGAGGTGCGCAAATACCTCGCGGAGGCCGACTACTTCCCGGTCGGCAACTCGCCGGAGGAATTCGCCGAGTTCATCAGGAAGGACATCGCGCATCAGGCGGGCGTCGCGAAGACGCTTGGCATCCAGCCCAGCGCCGACGCATGAGTTAGTCTGATTCTACCCGTAGCGCAATTTTTCGGAAGGATAGAGCGGCACCAGCTCAAATAGGAGACCAACCAGCAGCGTTCAAGAACGTCGG
>JACPTJ010000171.1 GCA_016192835.1 Betaproteobacteria bacterium | reverse complement strand
TTCGGATGCGTGCCGGGATAAGTGCGGTACGGGACGCCGTCGCCGTCGATGTCGAGGTAACGGCCGAAGTCCCTGCCGGCCTCGATCTCTTCATACGTCATGACCCAGCCGCGATCGTACGTGCGCGCATCATCCCACTGCAGCGGCTCGCATAGGCGCGTGTTCATGCCGATGTCGAGATCGGTCATCACGAACACCGGCGTCTGCAGCCGGTCGGAGAGATCGAAGGCTTTCGCCACCAGCTCGAAGCACTCGGTCGGATCCTCCGGGAACAGCAGCACGTGCTTGGTGTCGCCGTGCGAGGCGTAGGCGCACGAAAGCACGTCCGACTGCTGGGTGCGCGTCGGCATGCCGGTCGACGGCCCGCCGCGCTGCACGTCGATGATTACCACCGGAATTTCCGCGAAATAGGCGAGGCCGATGAATTCGCTCATCAGCGAAATGCCGGGCCCGGAGGTCGCCGTGAACGCGCGCGCGCCGTTCCATCCGGCGCCGATCGCCATGCCGATCGAAGCGAGCTCATCCTCGGCCTGCACGACCGCATAGCGATTCTTGCCGCTCGCGGGGTCGACGCGGTATTTCTGGCAATGCTTGATGAACGCTTCGGCGAGCGATGAGGAAGGCGTGATCGGATACCACGCGCACACCGTAGCACCCCCGTAGACGGCGCCGAGCGCCGCCGCGTTGTTGCCGTCGATGAAAATCTTGTGGCCGACGCTGCTCGCGCGCTGCACTCGCAGCCCGAGCGGGCATTCGAGACGCTCGAGCGCGTAGTCGCGCCCGAGCCGCAGCGCCTTCACGTTGGACTGCAGCAGCGCTTCCTTGCCCCGGTACTGCTCCGAAAACAGGCGCTCGATTTCGACCGGATCGATCTCCAGCAGTGCGGAAAGCGCGCCGACGTAGATGATGTTCTTGAAAAGCTGCCGCTGGCGCGGGTCGTTATAGGTCGCATTGCAGATATCGGTCAACGGCATGCCGATGAAGTTGACGTCGCTGCGGAACCTGGATTTCGGCAGCGGCTTGGTGCTGTCGTAGAACAGGTAGCCGCCCGCCTCGATCTCTTTCATGTCGGCGTCCCACGTCTGCGGATTCATCGCCACCATCAGGTCGACGCCGCCGCGCCGGCCCTGATAGCCGGCGGCGTTGACGCGCACTTCGTACCATGTCGGCAGGCCCTGAATGTTCGACGGAAAGATGTTGCGCGGGGACACCGGCACACCCATGCGCAGAATCGCGCGCGCGAAAAGTTCGTTGGCGCTTGCCGAACCCGAGCCGTTGACGTTGGCGAATTTGACGACGAAATCGTTGGTGGATTCAATACGTTTCATGCGGCTTTCCGTTGCGGTTTGTTGCGGCATCCCGGCCCGGCATGAGTCATGTCCAGCAGGAACTTCTGCATGTCCCACGCGCCGGTCGGGCAGCGCTCGGCGCACAGCCCGCAGTGCAGGCACACGTCCTCGTCTTTCGCCATGATGCGGCCGGTCTTGAGCGCGTCGGACACGTAAAGGTCCTGCGTCAGGTTGTGCGCCGGCGCGTTCAGGCGCGTGCGCAGATCCGTCTCGTCGCCATTCGATGTAAAGGTGATGCAGTCCATCGGGCAGATGTCGACGCAGGCGTCGCATTCGATGCACAGCCTGGGCGCAAACACCGTCTGCACGTCGCAGTTGAGGCAGCGCCCGGCTTCGGCGAGCGCAAGCTTGGGATCGAAGCCGAGCTCGACTTCGACCTTGATGTTCTTCAGCGCGATCTTCTGGTCCTTGAGCGGCACCTTGTAGCGCTCATCGCCGGAGATATCGTTGTCGTAGCTCCATTCGTGGATGCCCATCTTCTGCGACGCGAGGGTGACCATCGGCGGCGGGCGCACGCTCACGTCCTCGCCGTGGCACAGCTTGTCGATCGAAATCGCCGCGTCGTGGCCGTGCGCGACCGCCCAGATGATGTTCTTGGGGCCGAATGCGGCGTCGCCGCCGAAGAACACGTGGGGCAAAGACGACTGCATCGTGACCTTGTCGACAACCGGCATTCCCCTTTGGTCGAACTCGATGCCGATGTCGCGCTCGATCCACGGGAACGCATTTTCCTGACCGACGGCGACCAGCACGTCATCGCATTCGTAATGCACCACCGGCTCGCCGGTCGGCGTGAGCTTGCGGCGGCCCTTCACGTCGTATTCGGCTTTCACCTTCTCGAAGCTGACGCCCGTGAGCCTGCC
Source organism: Betaproteobacteria bacterium (assembly GCA_016192835.1). Taxonomy (GTDB): domain Bacteria; phylum Pseudomonadota; class Gammaproteobacteria; order Burkholderiales; family SG8-41; genus PALSA-1004. The sequence continues at coordinate 2,148 of JACPTJ010000171.1, read as the reverse complement.
GTTCTTGTGCGCGAACTCCAGCGGCACCAGATAATTGAGGATCGGGATGCCTTCGTGCTGCGCGTCTTCTTTTTCCCATGGCGAGGCTTTCATTTCCTCGAAGCCCGAGCGCACGATCACTTTCACGTCCTCGCCGCCGAGGCGCTTCGACGAGCGGCAGCAGTCCATCGCGGTGTTGCCGCCGCCAAGCACGACCACGCGCTTGCCGATTTTGTCGATGTGGCCGAACGACACGCTGGAGAGCCAGTCGATGCCGATGTGGATGTTGGCCGCGGCCTCCTTGCGCCCCGGGATTTCGAGGTCGCGCCCGCGCGGTGCACCGGTGCCGACGAATACCGCGTCGTATTTTGCGGCGAGCAGCTGCTTCAGGCTGTCGATGCGGTTGCCGCTGCGGAAGTCGACGCCGATGTCAAGAATGTAGCCGACTTCCTCGTCGATTACGGATTCGGGAAGGCGGAATTTCGGGATCTGCGAGCGGATCATGCCGCCTGCCCGCTGGTCGCCGTCGAACAGCGTCAACTGGTAGCCGAGCGGCGCGAGATCGCGCGCCACCGTGAGCGAAGCGGGGCCCGCCCCGATCAGCGCGATGCGTTTGCCGTTTTTCCTGGCCGGTGCTTTAGGGAGCCTGCCGCGGATGTCGTCCTTGTAGTCCGCAGCCACGCGCTTCAAACGGCAGATCGCGACCGGCTCCGGTTTCTCGCCGTTGTTTTCCTCGACGCGGCCGCGGCGGCACGCCGGCTCGCACGGGCGATCGCAGGTGCGGCCCAGAACGCCGGGAAACACGTTCGATTCCCAGTTGATCATGTAGGCATCGCTGTATCTGCCAGCGGCGATCAACCTGATGTATTCGGGAACGGGGGTATGGGCGGGACACGCCCACTGACAATCGACGACTTTGTGGAAGTAGTCTGGCTGGTGGATATCGGTCGGGTTCAATGCGTCTCCTCGGGCGGGCGCTAGTTTACCCCGCTTGCGCGACGCTGAAAAGGCCTGCAATTTCAAGCACTAGAAATAGGCTTGTCCGGGGCCGACCGGAGGTGCCCACTCGCAATTGCCCCACGGGCCATCGCCGTTTTCCCGGACATAGGCGATGCGGCCGCCCATCTTCGGGGCGCGCTTGCCAGAGAACAGGGCGTGCAGCCAATCGAGCACGTATTCGTGGCAGTCCAGGCCGCCCAGGTTCGCGATGCCCCACAGTGGATGGTACTGGTTTTCCATCACCCACATCTCTTTGGGAACCTTGAGATCCCCGAAGGCCTCGACGGCGTCCTCGAGCGGGCACAGCGGATCGAATTCGCCGGTCACCAGCAGCGTCGGGCACTTGATCTTGCCGAGATAGCCGCGCACGGTCATCCCTTTGGCCACCTCGGCGTCGAACTTGTCCTCGTTTTCGTATCCCGCCATGTACATGAACATCTGCTTGAAGCGCGGCGAGGACTGCGTGAAGATCGTATTGTTTGGATTGAAGCACGCCACCGAGCTCACCACTGCCGCCGCGCGGTGATCGTAGCTGGACAAGCGCAGCGACCAGTAGCTTCCCATGCTGATGCCGTAGATCGCGATCTTCCTGGCATCGATCTCCGGGCGCTGCATCAGGTAGCTGATCACCGCCGCGCCGGCTCGCTCGTAGTTGTCTTTCACCGCGCGGATCTTCTGGAGGTTCGAATTGCCCTGGCCGGGACCGTCCATCGCCAGCACGTGAAAGCCGCGCGCGAGCGCGATGTTGTGATGCGCCTTGGGAAAAACCTCCTTGGTCTGGTCCATCCCCGGCACGTAGATCACCACCGGGGCTTTGCGACGGTCCGGCAGCAGATGCAGCAGGCAGGAAATGGTCTTGCCCTTGTCAAACGGCACCTCGACGCGCTCGATCGGGTAGCTCGCCACTTTCGAGCGGCGGTCAACCATCTCGGACATCTTCTCGAAGAGCTGGATCTTGACGGGATGATCGTCGAAGAAAATCGGGTGTTGAGCCATGCGGTAGGCCTCGATCGCGTGGTCGTAATGCGCCGTGGCTGTTTCCTGCGCGCCCAGTGCCTGCGCCCGCCTGGCGAGTTTCTCGTGGCGCTCGGCCGCCTCGCGCCAGACCTTGGGGAGCATGCGGTAGTTGCGCGCACGTTTCCCCGCCGGCACTTCGAGGTCGTCGCGCTC
>JACPTJ010000170.1 GCA_016192835.1 Betaproteobacteria bacterium | reverse complement strand
GGGAAACCGTGCAGAAAATTGGTGGTGCCGTCGAGCGGATCGATGATCCACTGGAATTCGGATTTGCCCGCGGCGCCGCTTTCCTCGGCCAGGATCGCATGGCCGGGATAGGCGTCGAGCAGTATTTTGATGATCGCCCGCTCGGCTTCGTGATCGACTTCCGACACGAAATCGTTGATCGCTTTTTGCGTGACCGACAGGATGTCGAGGTTCTGCGCCGCGCGGTTGATGATGTTGCCGGCGCGGCGCGCGGCTTTCACCGCGGTGTTGAGCATCGGATGCATGATTAGGAAACCATACCCGTGTTGCGAATTGCCGGTACACTTACCCTATTTCTTTTCATGCGCGACATTGTACGTGAATTGCGCTGACACACTCAAAAACATTCGCGTCGTGCTGACGCAGACCAGCCATCCCGGCAATATCGGCGCTGCGGCGCGCGCGCTGAAAACGATGGGACTCGACACGCTTGCGCTCGTCAGGCCGCGGCAGTTCCCGCATCCCGACGCCGCTGCGCGCGCGGCCGGCGCGCTCGACGTATTGCAGCGCGCCCAGGTGCACGAGAGTCTCGCCGCGGCGCTCGAAGGCTGCACGCTGACGGTCGCGGCCACGTCGCGGCAGCGCGAATTGCGTCATGAGACGATGACCGTGCGCGCCGCGGCGCGCGAACTGCTGGCGCAGGCCGCATCGCATCCGGTTGCGATCGTATTCGGCAATGAAGCTTCCGGCTTGAGCAGCGCCGAGGCAAGTCTTTGCCAGATTTGGGCCTGCATTCCGGCCAATCCCGAGTACGCGTCGCTCAACCTCGCCGCTGCGGTGCAGGTGTTCGCGTATGAATTGCGCATGGCGCTGCCGGACAGCGCTTTGCCGCGCGCGCCCGAGTTCGAGCCCGCGAGCCACGAGCAGGTCGAACTGCTTTATCAGCACTTCGCGAAAACCATGGCGCACGCCGGCTATCTCGATCCGGCCAATCCGAAGCGCTTGTTGCCGCGGTTGCGGCGCTTGCTCGCGCGTGCACGGCTCGAGACCGAAGAGGTCAATATCCTGCGCGGCTTTCTCAAAGCGGTCGACAAAATGCGGCGCTAGGCTAACAGTGTCAGAAGCCGATTCCCTCCCCCTTGACGGGGGAGGGCCACCCCCATCCCAACCTTCCCCCGTCAAGGGGGAAGGAGTTCCTTGGTTGCGTATAGTTGATCGGATTAGTTGGGTAACATAAAATAACAAATTATCCTCTTAAGAATCAACCATGTTTTCGCGAATCAAGCAGGAAATAGCCGTGGTATTCGAGCGCGATCCGGCGGCGCGCAATACCTGGGAAGTGATCACCTGTTATCCCGGGTTCCACGCGTTGCTGGTGCATCGGTTCGCGCACCGGTTGTGGCGCGCACGCCTGCGGTGGCTCGCGCGATTGACTTCACACGTGGGCCGGTTTCTGACCGGCATCGAGATTCATCCCGGGGCATCCATCGGACGCCGCTTTTTCATCGACCACGGCATGGGCGTGGTGATCGGGGAAACCGCGGAAGTCGGCGACGACTGCACGCTTTATCATGGCGTCACGCTCGGCGGCACGTCGTGGAACAAAGGCAAGCGCCATCCCACGCTCGGCAACGGCGTGGTGATCGGCGCCGGCGCGAAAATCCTCGGCCCGATCACCATCGGCGACGGCGCTCGCATTGGTTCGAACGCGGTGGTAATCAAGAGCGTTCCTCCCGGTGCAACGGCGATCGGCATTCCGGCGCACATCGTTGAAAAAGAAGCGGGCGGCAAAGCAGGCTTCGCGGCCTATGCAGTCGGCGGCGACATGAACGATCCCCTGGTCAAGGCGATCCACGAACTGATCAGTCACAGCGTGAGTACCGATCAGCGGATTGACCGGATTCTGGAGCAACTCCAACGCCTGGGAGCGGGCTCCGGCGAGGCCGCCCAGCGCGACCAGTTCGACGCGAACTATCTGAACAAGATTGTTGACTAAATCTATCAGGTATCCTATACTTGACAAAATTAATCATGTATTGCGGGAAGTGATACAGGTGTTTGATTATTAACAGGAGTGTCCGATGAGGCTGACGACTAAAGGGCGGTTTGCAGTGACGGCAATGGTCGATCTCGCAATGCGCCATGGTGGCGGCCCGGTGACGCTCGCTGAAATCAGCCAGCGCCAGAAGATTTCGCTGTCCTATCTCGAGCAGTTGTTCGGCAAGTTGCGCCGGCGTGCGCTGGTCGACAGCGTGCGCGGGCCGGGCGGAGGCTACTGTTTGGCCCGGGACATGGCACAGGTTGCGGTTTCCGACATCATCCTCGCAGTTGACGAGCCGATCGATGCGACGCAGTGCGGCGGCAAGGAAAACTGCCGTGACGATGAGAAGTGCATCACCCACGACTTGTGGGCCAATCTCAACGCGCATATCTTCGATTACCTCGGGTCCGTCACGCTGAAGCAATTGGTCGACGAGCAAAATGCGAAGCAGCCCGGCGTGGCGCAAGTGCACGACATGCGCGAAGTGAGGCCCAAGCGCGAGCGCACCACGGTTGCAGCTTGATTGCCTGATGCAATGACACACGTGTACCTCGATCACAACGCAACGACGCCGCTCGACGAGCGGGTGCTGGCGGCGATGCTGCCGTACCTGCGCGAGCAGTATGGCAATGCCTCGAGCAGGCACGAGTTCGGCACGCTTGCGCGCAAAGCGGTGAACCAGGCGCGCGAGCAGGTCGCGGCGCTCGTCGGCGTGCAGGCGGCGCAGGTGGTTTTCACGAGTGGCGGGACCGAATCGAATAACGCGTTTATCAAGGGCGCTGCCGGAATGCTGAAACCGGGCCGCCTGGCGGTCAGCGCGATCGAGCATCCGTGCGTGGCGAAGCCGGCTCAGGAGCTGGCCCGCGCCGGCTGGCAGCTGCGCAAGCTCGCGGTCGACAGCGCAGGGCGCATCGATCTTGCTGACGTGGCGCAGGCGCTCAAGGAACCCACCGGCATGGTTTCGGTGATGCTCGCCAATAACGAGACGGGCGTGATTCAGGACGCCGCCGCGGTCGCGGCGCTGGCGCGCGCTGCCGGCGCGTGGATGCACACCGATGCGGTCCAGGCGCTGGGCAAAATCGCGGTGGATTTCAACGGGCTCAATGTTCATGCGATGACGCTGTCGGCACACAAGATCTACGGCCCGAAAGGCGTCGGGGCCCTGGTGCTCGACAAGCGCATCGAGTTGAAGCCGCTCGTCAGCGGCGGTGGACACGAGCAGGGGCTGCGCTCCGGCACCGAGAACGTAGCGGGTATCGTCGGCTTCGGCGCGGCGTGCGAGCTCGCCGGACAACGCCTGCGCGAACTGGCGCCGCGGCTCGCCGCGCTGCGCGCTCAATTCGAGCGCGGCCTGCATGGCATGGACGCGGTGATCTTCGGGGCCGGTGCGCCGCGCGTCCCGAACACGAGCTATTTTGCATTTCCCGGCGTCGAGGGCGAGACGCTGGTGGTCGAGCTCGACAAGGCGGGATACGCCGTTGCAAGCGGTGCGGCGTGCTCGAGCGCCAATCCCGAACCTTCCGCAACGCTGCTCGCGATGGGGGTTGCGCCGGAGCTTGCGCGCGGCGCGGTGCGCTTGAGCCTCGGGGTGCAGAACACGCCGCAGCAGGTCGACGCTTTTCTGCGCGCGCTCGAAGGCGTGCTCGGAAGATTCAAACGGCTGACTGCGATGGCAGTCTGAGAAAACGGCGAACGATCAACGAACCACGAACCACGATTATGGCTATTACATTTACTGAAAATGCGGCAAGACAAATCCGCGCCCAGCTTGCGAAGCGCGGCAAAGGACTCGGCCTGCGGGTCGGCATCAAGAAAGTCGGATGTTCCGGCTTTGCTTACACTTTCGATTACGCTGACGAATTGCGTGCGAGCGACCAGTTGTTCGAAGCGCACGACGCCAAGGTCATGATCGATGCCGACAGCCTGGCGTTTCTCGAGGGCTCGCGGCTCGATTTCGTGAAAGAAGGATTCAAGCAGGTGTTCAAGTTCGAAAATCCCAATGTCGACGCGACCTGCGGCTGCGGCGAGAGCTTCAGCGTGAAAGAAAATGCGAAGCAACAATCATGAGCACGGCACTGCAAAATCTGGTCAATCGGCCTTACCAGCACGGTTTCGTCACCGAAATCGAGTCTGATGTCGCGCCGAAAGGCCTCAACGAAGACATTATCCGGATGATTTCGGCCAAGAAGCAGGAACCGGAATGGCTGCTCGAATTCCGCCTCAAGGCCTACCGGCACTGGCTAGGGATGGAAGCGCCGCAATGGCCGAACGTCACGTATCCGCAGATCGATTTTCAGGACATCATCTACTACTCGGCGCCGAAGCCGAAGAAGCTCGCCAGCATGGACGAGGTCGATCCCGAGCTGCTGCGTACGTTCGAAAAACTGGGCGTGCCGATGAACGAGCGCGCGGCGCTGGCCGGCGTTGCCGTCGACGTGATTTTCGACAGCGTGTCGGTCGCCACCACCTACAAGCAGAAGCTCGCCGAGGTCGGCATCATTTTTTGCTCGATCTCGGAAGCGGTGCGCGAGCACCCCGATCTCGTGCGCAACTATCTCGGCACCGTGGTGCCGAGCGGCGACAATTACTACGCGGCGCTCAATTCGGCAGTGTTCACCGATGGTTCGTTCTGCTTCATTCCGAAGGGCGTCAAATGCCCGATGGATCTGTCGACTTATTTCCGCATCAACACCGAGGCGTCAGGGCAGTTCGAGCGCACGCTGATCATCGCCGAGGAGGGCGCGTCGGTGTCGTATCTCGAAGGCTGCACCGCGCCCAAGTTCGACACCAATCAGCTGCACGCGGCGGTGGTTGAGCTCGTCGCGCTGGAGCGCGCCGACATCAAGTACTCGACGGTCCAGAACTGGTACGCGGGCGACGCTAAAGGCGTCGGCGGCATCTACAACTTCGTCACCAAGCGCGGCCTGTGCAAGGGTGTTGACTCGCGCATTTCGTGGACGCAGGTCGAGACGGGTTCGGCGATCACGTGGAAGTATCCGAGCTGCGTGCTGCTCGGCGACAACTCGGTCGGCGAGTTCTACTCGGTCGCGCTCACCAACAACTATCAGCAGGCCGATACCGGCACCAAGATGGTCCACATCGGCAGGAACACGCGCAGCACCATAGTCAGCAAGGGCATTTCGGCCGGCCATTCGAACAACAGCTACCGCGGGCTGGTCAGGATCACCCCCAAAGCCGACGGCGCGCGCAATTACTCGCAATGCGACTCGATGCTGGTCGGCGACCAATGCGGGGCCAACACGTTTCCGTATATCCAGGTGCACAACCACAGCGCCAAAGTCGAGCACGAGGCGAGCACATCGAAGATCGGCGAAGACCAGCTGTTCTACTTCGCGCAGCGCGGCATCGGCGCCGAAGCCGCGGTCTCGATGATCATCAACGGATTCTGCAAGGATGTATTCCAACAATTGCCGATGGAGTTTGCGGTCGAGGCGACCAAGCTGCTCGGCCTGAAACTCGAAGGAAGCGTCGGATGATTTACCAGGACAGCAAAACGCTGCTCGAGGTGCGCGGACTGCGCGCGACCGTGAACGGCATCGAAATCCTCAAAGGCATCGACTTCACGGTCAGGACCGGCGAGGTGCACGCGATCATGGGGCCGAACGGCTCCGGCAAGAGCACGTTCGCCAAACTGCTCGCCGGCCATCCTGCCTACGCATTGACCGGCGGCACCGTCGATTTCGAAGGCAAAAACCTGCTCGAGCTCGCGCCGGAAGAACGTGCGCGTGCCGGCATCTTCCTCGGCTTCCAGTATCCGATCGAGATACCGGGTGTCGCCAACAGCCAGTTCCTGCGGCTTGCCTACAACACGTTGCAGACGCAGCGCGGAAGAGAGGAGCTCGATCCGCTCGAGTTCGACGATTTCGTGCGCGAGAAGATGAAGCTGCTGGAGATGAATCCGGATTTTCTCGACCGCAGCGTCAACGAAGGCTTCTCGGGCGGCGAGAAGAAGCGCAACGAAATCCTGCAGATGGCGCTGCTCGAGCCGAAGCTCGCGATTCTCGATGAGACCGATTCCGGACTCGATATCGACGCGCTGAGGGTGGTCGCCGGCGGCGTCAATCAGCTCGCCACCCGGGACAATGCGATCGTGCTGGTCACGCACTACCAGCGCCTGCTCAACTACATCGTTCCCGATTACGTGCACGTGATGGAGGCGGGGCGCATCATCAAGACCGGCGGCAAAGATCTCGCGGTCGAGCTCGAGACGCGCGGCTACGACTGGGTCAGTGCCGAATACAAGACGACTGCCCGCGCCACAGCATGAGCGTCACCACCAGCCACCGCTATCTCGAGAGTCTGCTCGCAGGGCAGCCGCAACTACCCGCGAGCCCGCTGGCGTGGCTCAACCGGCTGCGTGCCGATGCGGTTGACCGCGTGAGCGCGCTGACAGTGCCGACGACGCGCGACGAGGAGTGGCGTTTCACCGACATCTCGCCGCTGACCCGGATACCGTTTCAGCCGGCGCGCAGCGCGACCCGGCTCGCGCTGACGGATATCGAAAATTACAGTCTTCCCGAAGCCGCGGCGCGCCTGGTGTTTGTCGATGGGGTCTATGCGCCGCAGCTGTCGTTCAACAATGCCGGCGTCGTAGTCGAGAATCTCGCGCCCGGGGCGAGTCAGCAGGGCGCAACGCTGGAGGCGCATCTCGGCCGTTATGCCGAATTCCAGCACAACGCATTTGCCGCGCTCAACACCGCATTCCTGCAGGATGGTGCATTGATCGTCGCGCCGCGCAACGCAGCCGTCGCGGCGCCGATACATCTGCTGTTCGTGGCGACCCGGCAGGACGTGGCAGCGTATCCGCGCTGCCTGGTGGTGGCTGAGACCGGCAGCGAAATTACCGTAATCGAGGATTTCGTCGCCTTGCAGGACGAAGTCTATTTCACCAACGCCGTGACCGAAATCGCGGTCGGCGACGCGGCGCGGGTGCGCCACATCCGGGTGCAGCGCGAAAGCGGCAAGGCGTTTCACATAGCGAACTGCGCGGTGACGCTGGCGCATGCCGGCCGCTATCAGTCGGTCAGCGTGGCGCTCGGCGCACGCATTTCGCGCTATAACCTGAATGTGCTGCAGGCGGCCGAAGGCATCGAGTGCGCGATCGACGGCCTGGCATTGATTACCGGTCGCCAGCTCGCCGACACCCATACCTCAATCGATCACGCCAGGCCGCACGGCGCGAGCCGCCAGCTGCACAAATGCATCGTCGGCGGCGCCGCGCACGCGGTGTTCAACGGCAAGATCATGGTGCGCCCCGGCGCGCAGCTCACCGACTCGTCGCAATCGAGCCGCAACCTGCTGCTGACCGGCAAGGCACACGTCGATACCAAGCCGCAGCTCGAAATCTTCGCCGACGACGTCAAATGCGCGCACGGCGCGACCGTCGGCCAGCTCGATGCCGAGGAAGTGTTTTATCTGACGAGCCGCGGGCTGACGGACGCGGCGGCGCGCAATCTGCTCACCTACGCGTTCGGCGCCGAAATCATCGGCCGCATCCCGGTCGCTACGCTCAGGCATCGCCTCGAGCAGACGGTGCTCGAGCAAACCAATCGCGAGTCATGAGCGCAATCGAGGCTTCATTGAAATCGCTTTCGCGGGCGCTCGATGTGGAACATATACGGGCCGACTTTCCCATACTGAAACTCAAGGTCGGCGGCAAGCCGCTGGTCTATCTCGATAACGCCGCCTCGAGCCAGATGCCGCAGCCGGTGATCGACCGCCTGGTGCGCTACCAGACTACGCAGCACGCCAATATCAACCGCGCGGTGCATTATCTGTCGGAGGTCGCGACCGCCGAATACCATGAAGCGCGCTGCAAGCTTGCGCGCTTCATCAACGCGCGCGAAGAGCGCGAAGTGATTTTCACCAGCGGCACCACCGACGCGATCAACCTGGTGATGCAGGGCTACGGCCGCAAATTCATCGGCCCCGGCGACGAGATCATCCTGACCACGCTCGAGCACCATTCGAACATCGTGCCCTGGCAGATGTTGTGCGAGGAGAAGGGCGCGAAAATCCGCGTCGTGCCGATCAACGATGCCGGCGAACTCCTGATCGACGAATACGAGAATCTCTTCAACGAGCGCACCCGGTTCGTCGGCGTGATGCACGTATCGAACGCGCTTGGCACCGTCAATCCGATCAAGCCCATGATCGCATTTGCCCATGCGCGCGGCGTGCCGGTGCTGATCGACGGCGCGCAGGCTGCGCCGCATATGCCGCTCGACGTGCAGGACCTCGACTGCGATTTCTACGCGTTTTCCGGCCACAAGCTGTGCGGCCCGACGGGTATCGGCGTGCTGTACGGCAAGGCGGCGCTGCTCGAGAAAATGCAGCCGTTCAAAGGCGGCGGCGACATGATCCTGTCGGTCACGTTCGAGAAAACAATTTACAACACGATCCCGCATAAATTCGAGGCCGGCACGCCGCCGATCGCGGCTGCCATCGGGCTCGGCGCCGCGGTCGATTATCTGGCGGCGACGGGAATGGAGAGAATTGCCGCGCACGAGCTCGACCTGCTGAATTACGCGACGGAGCAGGTGAACCGCATGCCCGGCGTGCGTATCATCGGCACTGCGGAAAAAAAGGCCGCGGTGCTGTCGTTTGCGGTCGATGGGGTGCATCCGCACGACGTCGGCACGCTGCTCAACGAGGAGGGCGTTGCGATCCGCACCGGTCACCATTGCGCGCAGCCCGTGATGCAGCGATTCAAGGTGCCGGCGACGTCACGCGCATCGTTCGCGTTTTACAACACGCTGGCGGAAGTCGACGCGCTGGTAGCCGGTATCCGCACCGTGCAGAAGGTGTTCGCGTAATGTCCGATCCGAAATCCCTGTATCAGGAGGTCATCCTCGACCACAACCGCAAGCCGCGCAATTTCGGCACGCTGGAGCACGCGAGCCATAAGGCCGAAGGCCACAATCCGCTGTGCGGCGACCATATCGGCCTTGCGCTCAAGCTGAACGGCGATGCCATCGAGGGCATCGCGTTCCACGGCGAGGCGTGCGCGATCTGCAAGGCATCGGCATCCATGATGACCGCCACCGTCAAAGGCAAGACGCGGCAGGACGCGGAAACGCTGATCCGGGAATTCCGCGACATGGCCACCGGCAAGCTCGACTTGCAGCGGCAGCCGCACCATCTCGGCCGGCTGGCGGTGTTCGCCGGCGTGCGCGACCTGCCCGTGCGCGTCAAATGCGCGATCCTGCCGTGGCACACGCTGCACGCGGCGCTCAATTCGGTCGCCAGCACTTCGACCGAGGCCGATGAAGATCCGATGCACGCTACGATCGGGGACGCTTAGATGCCACGAATAGCCGAAATCGAAGGCACGCCCAATCCGAACGCGATGAAGTTCATCCTCAAGGAGCCGCTGACCTGGGGAATTACGTGCTCGTACGACAATGCGGAGCAGGCGCGGGACGATCCGCTGGCGTCCGCGCTGTTCGAACTTGAACACGTGACCAACGTGTTCTACGTCGATCACTGGATTACGGTCACCCAGGATGGCGGCGCCGATTGGCACGAGTTGACGCGCAAGCTCGCCGAACCGATCCGTGCGGCGCCGGCGGCAGACGATCACTCGGCCGCTGTGGCTGCCGCGTCCACTACCGCGATAGCCGGCCTGAGCCCGCAAGACCAGCAGCGGCTCGAAAAGATCAATGAACTGCTCGACGAGCAGATCCGCCCGTACCTGCAGGGCGACGGCGGTGATCTTTACGTGATCGGTCTCGAAGGCAACCAGCTGTCGGTGCATTACCAGGGCGCGTGCGGCAGCTGCCCGAGCTCGATATCGGGCACGCTTGCCGGGATCGAGAACCTGGTGAAGTCGATCGAGCCGGATATCGAAGTCATCGCGGTTTAAATGAGTGACTGGGTGAGCGTTGCGCGGGCCGGCGAGCTTGCGCCCGGACAATGCAAGAGCGTTGATGTCGACGGCGCGCAGGTCGCGGTGTTCAATCTCGGCGGCCGCTACTATGCGATCGAAGACGTCTGCACCCACGACGGCGGGCAGTTGACCGGCGGCAGCATTGAAGGATCCGAAATCGTCTGTCCGCGCCACGGCGCGCGGTTTTGTATCAAGACCGGCGCCGCGCTGACCGCGCCGGCGTACGAAGCGGCCGCCACTTTCCCCGTGCGCATTGAAAACGGCGTGGTTGAGGTGCGGGACGACCGCTGGGATTGAACCAGGCTAAGGAACCCTCATGGCAGGCATGGACAAAAACACTCCCAACCCGACTGAAATCAAGCTGCATCAGAAGTCCCGCGTGCTGGAAATTGCTTTCGCGGACGGCAAGCAATTCAGCTTGCCCTACGAATTCCTGCGCGTTTATTCACCTTCGGCGGAAGTGCGCGGCCACGGGCCGGGACAGGAAGTCCTGCAAATCGGCAAGCAGGATATCGAGATCACCCGGATCGAGCCGGTCGGCACGTACGCGGTGCAACCGGTGTTTTCCGACGGGCACGATACCGGTATCTATTCATGGGATTACCTCTATAGCCTGGGCATCAACCAGGACGAGATGTGGCAACACTACCTGCAGCGCATGGCGGAAGCAGGCGCAAGCCGCGAGCCGCTGCCGGGCGCATCCGCACCACGTCCCAAGTCGAAATAGCCGCGCATCCGTGAAATGGCGCCGGACGCGGTAGAATCCGGTCTGCGGCAGGCGCGCCAGCCGCTGCTTTCGCGTCGAATTAATTCTGGGAGAATTAAGAAATGGCTACTACGATCGAATCAACCCCCGCAATGGCAGCCAAGGTCTACGCGACCATGGCGCGCAACCTCGAGGTGGTCCGCCGCCGTCTGGGCAAACCGCTGACCTTGGCGGACAAGGTCCTGCTGGGACACCTCGACGATCCTGAAAAGCAGGACCTGGAGCCTGGCAAAAGTTATCTGTTTCTGCGTCCCGACCGCGTGGTTTTTCAGGATGTGCTCGGACAGACCGGCATGCTCCAGTTCATGCAAACGCGTCGCGACAAAGTTGCGGTTCCCACCACCATCCATTGCGATCATCTGATCAAGGCCCGAGTCGAAGGCGCGCAGGACCTGCGCGAGTCGCTCGCGGAAAATACGGAAGTCTATGACTTCCTGCGTTCCGCAGCAGCCAAATTCGGCGCGGGTTTCTGGGGTCCGGGAGCGGGAATCATTCACCAGGTCGTGCTGGAAAACTACGCCTTCCCCGGCGAGTTGATCATCGGGACGGATTCGCACACGCCCAACGCCGGCGGCCTTGGG
>JACPTJ010000169.1 GCA_016192835.1 Betaproteobacteria bacterium | reverse complement strand
ACCGCCTCCAGCGCGTCTTCCCAGCCGGCCTCGATCTCGATGTCCTGCCACAGGCGGCGCGCCGCATTGAGACCGTGCGATTCCAGCCAGTCCTGCATGGTTTCGCTGCGCGCGATGCGATCCTGCACCTGCTGGAGCGCGACGATGCGCGCTTCGAGCGTGGTCGCCTGCTGGGCCGCCGCGTCGACCTCCGCCCCCTGCTCACGCAGAGCCTGCTCGAGTTGCAGAATGCGGGCCTCTCCGGCTTCCAGCAGGCTGCGCTCATCACGCTGCCGCGCTTCGAGCCCGGCGAGCTCGGCGCGCAGGCGTTCGAGCTCCTGACTGTCGGGCGGCGCGAGCCCCGCCTGCTCTTCCCGCAACCGCTGCTCGCGTTGCGCCAACTGTGCGAGGATCTTGAGTGCGTGTTCGCAGCGCGTCTGCTCGAGCTGAAGCGCCTGCGCGTTTGCCGTCACCTCCTGTTGCAGCGCATCGCGCAGGTCCTGACTGTCGCGATATGCCTGATCCGCAACGGGCAACCGGGTGGCCTCGGCGGCGACCGCAATCTGGCAGGTATAGGCCGCTTGCTGCGCCCGCCGCAGCTCGCGCTGCCATTCGTCGCGGCTCGCACGCTGCGCCTGCAGCTGCGCTTCGCCCTGCTCGAGCTGGCCTTGCGATGCAGCCAACTGGTGTTCGATCCGCTGGCGGTTCTCGCGCACGTGCTGAATCTGCTGTTCGAGGCGCGAGAACGCCGCATTGGTTTCGTAGAGACTGCCCTGCGCGGCGTGCAGTGTTTCCCCGGCAACATGATGTCCCGCGCGCAGTTCCTCGAGCTTGCGCTCGGTTTCCCGCAGGCGCGCGGTTTCGGCTTCGAGCTCGACGCCGAGCTTCTCGATGTCGCGCATGCAGCGCTCGCGAGCGCTGGCGGCTTCGCGTTTCTTTTGCAGCCACAACAGGTTCTGCGCGAGGTGCAGCTGCTGCTGCAGGCTGTGGTACTGCCTCGCCACTTCTGCCTGTCCGCGCAGATGCTCGAGCTGCTTGTCGAGCTCCAGGCGGATGTCCTCGACGCGCAGCAGATTCTCGCGCGTGTCGGCGAGCCGCAATTCGGTCTCGCGGCGCCGCTCGCGATACTTCGACACGCCGGCTGCCTCTTCGAGAAAGATGCGCAACTCCTCCGGCTTGGCTTCTATAATGCGTGAAATCATGCCTTGCTCGATGATCGCATAGGCGCGCGCACCCAGGCCGGTGCCGAGGAATATATCGGCGATGTCGCGCCGCCGCACGTGCATGTTGTTGATGTAGAAGAGCGACTCAGCGTCGCGTTCGAGCACGCGCCTGACCGAAATTTCCCCGTAGTTCGGGTTTACCGACTGGCGGTTGCCGGCACCGTTGAACAGCACGTCCTGCATCGTGTCGCCACGCAGGTGGCGCGCCGAGGATTCGCCCAGCACCCAGCGCACCGCGTCGATGACGTTGGATTTGCCGCAGCCATTGGGACCGACGATGCCGACCAGCTGGCCCGGTACGGGAATATGAGTAGGGTCTACGAAAGACTTGAAACCAGCGAGTTTGATCTCAGTGAGGCGCAATTTTTTCTTTGCCAGTCAGGGTTATAATTAAGAGTCGATTTCAAGCGCGATATTTTAACTGAATTATCCCATCTACCCTAATGCCAAGTAAGCCCAGTCAACGTCTCGCCACGTTTCCCAATCCGAGCCCGCGGCGCGACTACCGGATACACATGGAAATACCCGAATTCACCTGCCTGTGTCCGCAGACCGGTCAGCCCGACTTCGCGACGCTCATCCTCGATTACGTTCCCGACCGCACCTGTGTCGAGCTGAAAAGCCTGAAACTCTATATCTGGTCGTATCGCAATCAAGGCGCGTTTCACGAAGCCGTGACCAACCGCATCCTCGACGATCTCGCGCAAGCCGTCAAACCGCGCTATATGCGCCTGACTGCCAGGTTCTACGTGCGCGGCGGCATTTTCACGACGGTGGTTGCCGAGGCGCGCAAAAAGGGCTGGCGGCCGCCGCCGGAACTGCGTTAAAAGGGGCCAGGCTCGAATATTTCACGAATATTTCAAGAGCGCGCATTTCGGCCCGTGTCCACGCGCGGTCGGCCTCGCGGCTTCGCCTCTCGCCGAATGCCTGTCATCTGTTCGATCTTCGCGTAAAAGCGTTGGTTGCCAAGTGGCTGGCTTTGCGTGAGAGCGAGTCGGATATCGTCGATCGCCGTGCGGTAGAGATGTGCCCCGAACAACGCACGATAGGCTGCCTGTCGCTCTTCGTCGTTTCGTCCCAGCGCCCGATAGATCGGATGAGGTGACAATCGCGCATCCGGCTGCCCAAGCGCGTTGGCCCGGTAGCTCGTCCACCGATAATGCGCTGGGTCTTCAACCATTGTCGCACGCACAGGATTCAGTTCAATGTAACGCTGACACGCAAGCAAATAGGCCTCCGCCTGCACCAGCGAAGACTTGTAGCGGCTGTCCCACAGAGTGCCGGTGCGGTGGTAGCTGCGGTTGATGTACTGCACATAGCGCCGTCCTAGGGAGATGATGAGCTTGGGCACCACCACGGCTCTCTTCGGCGTGACCAGCAGGTGCACGTGGTTCGTCATCAGGACGTAGGCATGGAGTTCGCACTCGGTTTCCCCCAGAGCCTCGGCCAGCCAGTGCAGGTAGCTGCTGTAATCATCCTCCGCAAAGAAGCACGGCTCGCGATTGTGGCCGCGCTGCACGATGTGCAGGGGAATACCATCGAGATGGATGCGGGGGCGGCGGGGCATGGGACAGGTCGCGAGTCATAGTTATTGTCCCTTCAACGCGCTACAACGAACTGCGGTAGACAGACCTCCTCGATTTAATCGAGCCTGGCCCCTTTGATTTTGATGACTGACCACATGCGCGCGCATGATGCTCGGTTCGCGTCGAAAGACCGCTGTCTAGTCAACCGTGAAGAACCGCTTCTTGATGTCGAAGTGGGTTGGCTTTCCCTCGACGAAGGAGATCGGGTCCGCGGCCGCGTGGTCGGCATAGGTCACAAGGATGTACTCAAGGCTGCGCGGGGTGACGTGAGTGTGCGGCGGCGTGAAATTGTGGAACGTGACGATCTGGGCGACGTCGTTCGGCAGGCCGGCGTCACGGCACCGTACGCCGCCGACCTGGGCGTGCACGAAAATCTTCCCAAGCTCGCTCTTTCGACCCGTTCGGTCCTCGAACTCAACGAGCTTCGAGGCGTCGTGCAGGATCGCGGCAGCGAGCAGCACGTCGTGCCGCTAGTCGATGCCCCAGAACTCCTTCAGCGTGCGTGCGGTCGCGAGCGCGTTCTGCACGACATGGCTCGTGTGGTGAGCGAGGTCGTACTTGGGCGGACCGGGAGAAAGGGTCGCCCCGGGTTCGTCCTTCACGAGGCCTGGCGCCTCCGAGATCCGCTCGAAATTGCTCTCTTTCAGGAAGCTGGCGAACACCAGGGTGACCTTCTGCCGGATTTCGTCCGACTCGATCAGTCCGATCTCCGGTATGTCCTCTTGGACGATCTGCATGTCTCGT
>JACPTJ010000168.1 GCA_016192835.1 Betaproteobacteria bacterium | reverse complement strand
TTCGCACAACGCCGGAATATTGCATGCTTATCCGGTTCCCACAGTATGCCAAAACGCTCCGGCGCTGCAACGAAGGCAGCTGTTATGTCGCGCGGACTGGACTTGCCATCCAGACCGGCCGGCCACCAGTAGCGCAGGCGCCTCGCCTGCATTCGTATTCGTTAACGGAGCAGGCGAGGCGCCTGCGCTACGAAAACATAACAAGCGTTTGGGTGTAAAGTATATCCGACGCACCCCGGCATCTGCCCGATGACGTGCGCAGGGCGCACCCCACGGCTCGAAATTGGGTCAAGGTAGCGCCTCCGTTCAGCAACGAGTCGACCAAAGGAGAGCAAGCCGTGACCTACGAATCGCTATTTGCCGAGACGGTTCACCTGCGTGGACACCAGGGTGACCAGATCGATGCCTACCTGGCGCGGCCGTTCGGCGCCGGGCCGTATCCCGGTGTGGTCGTCATTCACCACATGCCCGGCTGGGACCACGCACACAAGGAAATCGCACGCCGCTTCGCCCATCATGGCTACGTGACGATTGTTCCGAACCTGCATTTCCGCGAAGGCAAGGCAACGCCGGAAGAGAACAGCGCCAGCATACGCGCGGCCGGTGGCATGCCGGACGATCGCACGATGGGCGACGTGCAGGCGGCCATCGATTACCTGCGCGCCCTGCCCTACGTCAGCAGCAAGGTGGGAGTCATCGGCTATTGCTCCGGCGGCCGCCAGGCCTACCTCGCCGCCTGCACGCTGCGAGGCATCGATGCGGTGATCGCCTGCTACGGCGGCGGCGTCGTCGCGAAGCCCGAGGAATTGACGCCGCGGCAGCCGGTAGCCCCGATCGATTTCACCAAAGATCTCCAATGCCCGCTGCTCGGGTTGTTCGGCATCGAGGACAAACGCCCCTCGCCGGAGGATGCGGCCTTGACCGAGGAAGCGCTCAAGAAATTCGGCAAGACCTACGAGTTTCACATGTATGAAAATGCCGGGCATGCGTTTTTCTCCGTCGACCGCCCGCAGTATCGCGTGCACGCGGCGATGGACGGGTGGAAGAAAGTTCTCGCGTGGTTCGGCAAGTATCTGAGCTGACCCCATGTACATGCAGGAGGAGAAATGAAACCAAAATTACGGATCGGTGCCGCGGCGGGACTGGCTGCCGCGCTTGCGATCGCAGCGCCGCCCGGTGCCGCGCAGGGAACGGCGTATCCGGTCAAACCGATCAGAATGATCGTCGCTTCAGGCGCGGGCGGCGGCCTGGATTTTGTCGCGCGCCTGGTTGCGATTCCGCTCTCCGAGGCCCTGGGCCAGAGCGTGGTCGTGGACAACCGCGCGGGCGCCAGCGGGAGCATCGCCGCGGAACTCGCCTCGCGCGCGGCGCCTGACGGTTACACGCTGATGATGCTCAGTGCCAGCCTGGTGGTGTACGGCATCGTCACCAAGACCCCCTATGACCTGTACCGCGACTTCGATCCGCTCTCCCAGGTCGCCGCCAGCCCGTACATACTCACCGTCCATCCCTCGCTGCCCGTCAAGTCGGTGGCAGAACTGATCGCGTATGCGAAAGCGAACCCGGCGAAACTGAATTTTGCGTCGACGGGCAACGCGTCGCTCGCGCATCTTGCGGGCGAGCTGTTCGCGAGTTCCACCGGAACGAAACTGGTGCATGTCCCGTACAAGGGCGTCGGCGCCGCGCTGACCGATCTGTTGTCGGGCCAGGTCCAGATGAGCTTTCTGAGCGGCGGCTCGGTTTACAGCCAGGTGCGGGTCCAGAGGCTGAGGGCGCTGGCCATCGCCAGCACGACGCGCGCAAAAATGGCGCCCGAATTGCCCACGCTGATCGAGGCGGGTGTGCCGGGATACGCGGTGACTCAATGGCACGGCCTGCTCGTGCCGCGCGGCACGCCGCGGGCCGTGATCGACCGCCTGCACAAAGAGATCGCCAAGGCGGTTCACCGGCCGGAGGTGACATCCCGGCTGGCTCTCGACGGAACCGACGGCATCGCGAGTTCACCTCAGGAATTCGCGGCGCACCTCAGGTCCGAGCGTGAACGGTGGACGAAGGTGGCCAAGGCGGCGAATATCAGCAGCCATTAGCGTTGCCGCGCGCGGCGCTCCTGCGCGCGCCCGAGTGCAAGGGCAAGAACGAACCAGCTCGCGGCCACCGGGACGGTCGCCAGCGATATGGCTGAAAGCTCCAGACCCAACCCGCGCAGCGCCGCGAACAGCCAGCCGCTCACCGCGTCCGCGCCGCGAAACACCACGATATCGATGACATTCTTTGCCTTGTATTTCTCCGCGCGCTCCACCACGGTGAACAGCACCTCGCGCGCTGGATTCGAGATGGCGAAATTGGCGGTGCGCTGGATTGCCTGAAACGCAATGACCAGGGCCAGCATCGGCGATACCGCGAGCGCGGCGAAACCGGCGCAGAAGACGATCGGCAGGAAACCGGCCGCCGGTCCGACGCCGAAGCGGGTGATGAGCCGTCCGGTCGCGACGCACTGAACCACGATGGTGAGTATCCCGATTGCGAGATCGATGGTCGCGAAAATGCGCGTACGAACCGCCGGGTCGTCGGATGCGGCAGCGACGATGTTCGCCTGCTGGAAGTAGAGAAACGTTCCGGCGAGCGACAGCAGGGACACCCACAGCGCGATGCCGGCGAGGTAAGGCGAGCGCAGCACCATCGCGATTCCGGCGAGCCAGCCTCCGCCCAGCCCCGCCGACTCGGGTTGCGTGGCCGGCGTTGTTTCCACCGGTACTGCGTCCGCCCCGGTTCTCACTTTCGGCGCCGCCAACTCCAGTTGCCGCGCGCACAGCACTGCCGCCTCCA